>CAIMNS010000281.1 GCA_903842945.1 uncultured Burkholderiales bacterium | reverse complement strand
TGTAATGGTGCCGCTCTTGTCGGCTTCGATTTCGTTCAAAATCTTCATCGCCTCAATGATACAAATGGTCTCCCCTTCCTTGACCACCGTTCCCACCTCAACGAAAGGCGCGGATTCTGGACTGGCTGAACGGTAAAAGGTCCCGACCATGGGAGACTTGACCACGTGAGCTGATGGGGTGACCGGTGTCGATTGGGCCGGGACATGGGATGGGTCTTGCGCCATGGGCGTCAGCACCGAGGCAGGTTGGGGAGCATTCAAATCGATGGACGCGATGGGCATGGGCGTGAGGCCTGAACCCTGGGTCGCTGGGGTATACTGAGCGCCTTGACTTTTGACGATTCGGACCTTGCCCTCAGGCTCAGTGATCTCCAACTCCGCCACATTGGACTCAGAAACCAAGTCGATCAAGGTTTTAAGTTTTCTCAAATCCATAAATATTCGCCATCTCGCATTAAAAGAGTGTAATTTACACCAATTTCGGCGATATTTCAAGTTTTAAGCGGCAGGCTTTTATTCGAATGGGGTCACGCTTGAAGAGGCATGGACTTCTTGCCCCTGATCCACCCGCTAGCAACAGCACTCAAACACACGATCCACCGAGCATGATCAAGAACAGGGCTCGCCAGAAAACACTTGTTTATTTAATTTTAGATGCATTTAAGGGTTTTTAACGACCATTGAGCTCATATTTTAAGCCATGACTGTAAATCCTCTGGGTGCAACTTGCCCATTTTTCTAAAAGCGACTTGTCCCGCCTCGTTCAGGACGACCGTGAAGGGCAAACCGCCCTGCTCATCCCCCAAAAGTCTAGACAACTCCGTGCCCTGCAATCCAGCCAACAAAACGGGATAAGACACCGGTCTTTGGCTTAAGAATTTCTTGACCAAACTGGGCTGATCAATCGCCAAACCCAAAACTTTCCAGTCTTTTGCTGTATTTTGTTGAAAGAAGGCGTCCAATAGAGGCATTTCCTCTACACACGGCACGCACCATGTGGCCCAAAAGTTGATGACCAACTTGTGTCCCTTGAAGTCAGACAAGGACACCGTCTCAGAGCTTGAAGCCTCCAACTGCGCCTGCCAGAGGGCGTTACTGGCCTCCAAACTCAAAACAGCTTCTTGTCGGGACTTTTCTTTCCACCAAGAAATACCCAAACCAGCCAGGGCGCACCCAATACCAATCGCGGTGAGCAAGCTTCTTTTGGCAAACAGCGGGTTCGGGTTCGAGTTCATGAACGTGATCGACTTTCTTAGCACAAAGGACAAATTGAACGCCAGGAGCACCGACCCTTTTGCTTTTCGATCAAGACAGCCCCTCATCTGGAGTGGAGGCGTTCAGCAGCTTTTGCAAGGCCTTGGCGTCTCCTCTTTGAATTCTACCCTTGGCATTCGGTTTAAGCGCCCCCCTTAAATCATCCAAGTCATAGACCATCAAATGAAGCCCGACAAAAACGCCTAACTCTGGGTGCTTGATGTTCAGACTCAATGCATCGACGACTTCACCTCTAAAACCTTTGACGGCGCTCACTTGGTAGTCCAAGCCCTGATTGATCAACTCGATTTCAGCGCTCTTGGAGTCATCGCAAAAGAGTTGCAAATAGATGTCCGACTTGGACGTTGCAAAGCCCTTCCAAACCGCTCCCGTTAAATGAGGTCGAAAGACCTCCAAACGCTGCATCCAAGTCAAGGCCAACACCCTCAAGGTCTGAAGCTCTTGCGCCTGCGACGCCTGTGCATACAAGCTCAAGTGCTCAAAGACCGCTTCTTCTAAAACCTCATTGGAGGGCAGAGGCACTTTTGCACTCAGCCCCAAGGTCTTGAGCGCTTGGTGTTTGGCAGGGCCCAATTCCAAACCATCCTCCACGATGTATCTGGCCGCCACGGCGGCAATTTCTTCTTGAATGCGGTTCATGGACATCATTGTGCACTCTTTTTTAGATGGACCGATCCATCCGACACCAAAACCCAAAGAGGCTCGCACTTGCACATAAAATAGTCCCTATGCACATACACATCTTAGGCATTTGCGGCACCTTCATGGGCGGCTTGGCCGCCTTGGCCAGACAAGGCGGGCACACGGTCACCGGATGCGACGCCGGCGTTTATCCTCCCATGAGCGATCAATTGAGAGGTCTAGGCATTGAGCTGATTGAAGGCTATGGCATTGAACAACTGAACTTAAAGCCTGACCTCTTTGTCGTCGGTAATGTCGTCTCTAGGCAAAAGAACACCGCTGGCTTGGCCAAATACCCCTTGATGGAAGCCATCTTGGACCAGGGGCTGCCCTACACCAGCGGCCCGCAGTGGTTGTCCGAACACATCTTGCACACCGCAGAGAACCCCTATCATGTTCTGGCCATCGCTGGCACCCACGGCAAAACCACCACAGCGTCCATGTTGGCTTGGATTTTAGAATTCGCCAAGCTCTCACCTGGTTATTTGATTGGTGGCGTGCCCTTGAATTTTGAGTCTTCGGCCAGACTACCTACGACGAGCCCCTCCAAGTCCTCAAAACCTCAGACCTTAAAACAGCCCCTCTTTGTGATCGAAGCCGATGAATACGACACCGCTTTTTTCGACAAGCGCAGTAAGTTTGTTCACTATCGGCCAAAGACCTGCGTGCTCAATAATTTGGAGTTCGATCATGCCGATATTTTTGAAAACCTTCAAGCCATTGAAAAGCAGTTCCATCACTTGCTCAGGACCGTTCCACAAAGCGGACGCGTCATCTTCAATGCGCACGAGGAGAGCTTGAAGCGAGTGTTGAGCATGGGCCTGTGGAGCGAATGTGAAAGTTTTGCCAGCCAAACATTGCTCCCCTTGTCCGATTGGACGCTCAAGGGCCCACCTGAATCGTTTGATGTGTTGCACAAAGGCCTTCCAGTGGGCCAACTCACGTGGACTGTCCAAGGGGTCCACAATCAAATGAATGCATTGGCTTGTATAGCAGCGGCCCACCATGTGGGCGTCAGTGCTGAGCTCAGCATTCAAGCGCTGACACAATTTCAAAATGTACGGCGCCGCATGGAACTCAAAGCTCAGGTGACGCTTGCAGGCCAGCCCTCAACAAAGCCCGTCAATGTCTTTGATGATTTTGCCCACCACCCCACCGCCATCAAAACCACGCTTGAAGGACTGAGACGGCAAGTGGGCAACACCGCCAGGATCTTGTGTGTCTTTGAGCCTCGAAGCAACACCATGAAACTTGGCAGCATGAAGGCCTTGCTGCCAAACAGTCTGGCCAGTGCAGACTTGAGCTTTTGCTTCACCTCGGGGCTGGATTGGGATGCACAAGAAGCCTTGTCGGCCTTGGGCGACAAGGCCTTTTGCAGCGCCGATTTGAACGAACTTGTGGCTCGTGTCGCGTCTCACGCTCAAGCCAACGATCAAATCATTTGCATGAGCAATGGCGGCTTTGGCGGCATCCATCAAAAACTCACGGACGCCTTAAAAGCCAAAGCCTAGTTGTTCAATGCCCTTTCTTGTTCCGCCTTTGAAGGACAGCATCCGACAGGACCTGCAAACACGACAAAGAATCCTCCCAGCCGAGACAAGCATCGGTGATGCTTTGGCCGTAACTCAAAGCCTGCACACTGTCGCGCCCTGGTGTGAACTTTTGTGCACCATCGATCAGGTGACTTTCAATCATCACACCAAAGATATGTTCTGAGCCCGAGGCCAATTGCTGCGCGATGTCTTGGGTCACCTCCATTTGAAGCTTGTGCTGCTTGTTGGCATTGGCGTGGCTACAGTCCACCATGAGCCTTGAGGGCAACTTGGCTTTTTCGAGCTCAGCACAGGCCTCTTGAACGCTGGTCGAATCGTAATTGGGCTTCTTGCCTCCGCGTAAAATCACATGGCAGTCTTTGTTGCCTTGGGTTTGAACGATCGCGACTTGACCATTTTTATGAACCGATAAGAAGTGGTGCCCTTGGGCTGCCGCTTGAATGGCGTCGGTAGCGATTTTGATGTTGCCATCGGTGCCGTTTTTGAACCCAATTGGCGCAGAAATCCCCGAGGCCAACTCGCGGTGCACTTGGCTCTCTGTGGTGCGTGCACCAATCGCCCCCCAAGAAATCAAATCTCCAATGTACTGAGGGGAAATCACATCCAAAAATTCACTGCCTGCGGGCAAGCCCAGGCGATTGATCTCAATCAGCAACTGTCTTGCGATGCGCAGGCCTTCATCGATCTTGAAGCTTTCGTCTAAATAAGGGTCGTTGATGAGTCCCTTCCAGCCCACCGTGGTTCGAGGCTTTTCAAAATAAACCCGCATCACGATCTCAAGGGTGCCTTTGAAACGATGCCGCTCTTTGACCAACCGTTTGGCATATTCAATCGCCGCACCTGGGTCGTGGATGGAACACGGCCCCAAGATCACCAAAAGACGATCGTCCTTGTTGTGCATGATGTCTTGGATGACACGACGTGTCGTTGAGATCAAGCCTTCAACAGGCGTGCCATGAATGGGAAAGAAGCGTATCAAATGCTCAGGCGGGGGCAAGACCGTGATGTCTTTGATCCTTAGATCGTCGGTTTCGCTGGTTCGGTCCATTCTTTGAAGTCCGCGGTGTTCAATGTGTTGTTGCTGTGTCATGGGGTGCCTCTTGATCGCTTCTTGAAGCGTTTCGAATTTGCCATCGATCAAAAAAAAACCACCTTGGTAGGCGGTTTGCTTGAAAGCTTCGAACGTTTGGAAGACGTTTAAACCTCTCGACCGCCAAATTGGCTGAAGAAGAAAAAGTATCCAAATCGAAAGAATTTGCTGTTCATGTCTTGAAATGTATCACAAAAAAACTATAAATGAAACTGCTCTGCCCTAGCCTTGTAACGCTAGGGTGGCCCATTGGCCTTGTCGGCCAAAACAAGTGTCTGGCCGTGTCGACCACGGATCTTACGCCGTTCCACCCACGGTCAAGCCCTCAATGCGCAGGGTCGGCTGCCCAACGCCTACCGGTACACTTTGACCCTCTTTGCCACACGTCCCCACGCCGCTGTCAAGCGCCATGTCAGACCCAATCATGCTCACCCGAGTCAAGGCATCAGGCCCATTGCCCACCAAGGTGGCCCCTTTGACGGGATACAGCAACTTGCCATTCTCAACCCACCAAGCTTGGGAGGTGGAAAAAACAAACTTGCCCGATGTGATGTCCACTTGCCCGCCACCAAAGTTGCTGGCGTAAATGCCCTTTTTGAGGCTGGCAATGATCTCTTGGGGGTCTTTGTCGCCACCCAGCATGTAGGTGTTGGTCATTCTTGGCATCGGCAAATGTGCATAACTCTCTCGCCTGCCATTGCCTGTTGGCTTCACGCCCATGAGACGAGCATTCATGCTGTCTTGGATGTAGCCTTGCAAAATACCATCTTCTATCAACACATTTTTCTGACTCACGTGCCCCTCGTCATCGACGTTGAGTGAGCCCCTGCGCTGTGACAGTGTGCCGTCATCCAAGACCGTCACGCCTTTGGCTGCCACACGTTTACCAATGCGCCCCGCAAAAGCACTAGAGCCCTTTCGGTTGAAGTCTCCTTCCAAACCATGGCCAATGGCTTCATGCAACAAAATACCTGGCCAGCCAGGACCCAAGACCACGGGCATTTCGCCAGCAGGTGCGGGGCGTGCCTGTAAATTGATCAGCGCACCTTGAACGGCCTCTTTCGCGTACTCGGTCAACAGCACATCGTCAAAATAAGCAAGACCAAAGCGCCCACCGCCGCCACTTGAACCCGTTTCTCTTCTGCCTTTTTGCTCCACAATGACCGTCAAACTGAGCCGCACCAAAGGCCTGATGTCGGCGGCCAATGTGCCGTTCGCCCTGGCCACCATCACCACATCGTGCTCCATGGACAAGGACGCCATGACTTGCACGACTCTAGGGTCTTGCGCGCGTGCCATGCCCTCAACTCTCTCGAGGAGCTTGACCTTGGCCGTGCTGTCCATGCTGGCGATCGGGTCAGACACGCCGTAAAGCCCTCTGGTGTGAGGTACACGACGTTTTGGGACTTTTTGCTTTCCAGAACGCATTGCACTGGTGATGGATCGAACCGTCTTGGCCGCATCCAACAAGGAATCCCATGAGATATCGTCCGAGTAGGCAAATGCGGTTTTTTCTCCACTCACCGCTCTGACCCCAACACCTTGGTCGATGCTAAAGGAGCCCGTCTTTACAATCCCCTCCTCCAAACTCCAACCTTCTGAGCGAGTGGTCTGAAAATACAAATCCGCATCATCGACCTGGTGTTGCGTGATGTGAGCCAAAGCACGGTTGAGATGCTGCTCGGTCAAACCAAAGGGGGACAAGAGAAGACGTTGGGCCTCTTCAAGCCGAGCGTTGGCGTCCAATGCGTTCGCTTTGCCGTTCAGAGTTTTCGGGGCTTGACTTTGACTGGCCAAAGCAATGAGCGAGGGACTGGGATGGTGAGAAAGGGCTTGGTTCATAGACGCATTGTAGACTTTCTGGTTCAGGCTCGTCACAAGCCCTTTTTTGACCCTATCGGCGCGAAAGTCAAAGAGAAAGGCTCAAAAAAAACAAGTCAAGACTGCACCAATTGCTTGGCTTTGGAGATGGACATCAGGATCCCTAAGCCAAATCCAAGGGTGACCATGGCGGTGCCCCCGTAGCTGATGAAGGGCAAAGGAACACCCACCACAGGCAAGATGCCGCTGACCATGGCCATATTGACAAATGCATAAGTGAAAAAGATCAAGGTCACACTGCCCGCCAACAGGCGAGAAAACAAGGTCGGCCCCTCCAAGGCGATGTTCAAGCCCCGGATGATCAAGAACAAAAAGGCCACGATCAAAAAGATTTCACCCAGCAGGCCAAACTCTTCAGCATAGGCGGCAAAGATAAAGTCCGTGCTGTGCTCGGGAATGAAGTCCAAATGCGTTTGAGTGCCTTGCATGAAACCTTTACCAAAAATACCGCCAGAGCCAATGGCAATCATGCCTTGAATGATGTGAAACCCTTTGCCCAGCGGGTCACGACTGGGGTCCAACAGTGTACAAATGCGCTGCTGCTGATAGTCACGCAACATCGGCCAATGAAAATCCGAGTCACATAAAGTCGGCTCCAAAATCACCAAGGCAATCATCCCTGCAAACAACAAGATCACAGGCGGAATGATCAACCTCCAGCTCAGTCCTGCAAAGAAAATGACATAAAGCCCTGCCGATAAAACCAAAATGGCCGTTCCCAAATCGGGTTGTTTCACAATCAAGCCCACGGGAATCAGTAGCAAGATGCTGGCCACCACAAAGTCAAGCGCTCGCAGTTGGCCCTCTCTTTTTTGAAACCACCATGACAGCATCATCGGCATGGCGATCTTCAAAATTTCACTGGGCTGAATCACAATACCCATGTACAGCCATCTTTTGGCCCCTTTTTTGGTCATCCCAAAAACGGCCACAGCAATCAGCAACGCAACCCCAATGGTGTACAAAGGAAGGGCAAAGCTCATCAACCGGTGAGGTGGAATTTGAGCCACCACAAACATGATGAAACCCGCCAGCAGCATGTTTCGGCCATGATCGATAAAGCGCGCATCTCCCCCGCCAGAGGAGTACATGGTCAACATGCCCGCGCAAGCCAGCAAAAAAACCGCAAAGGCCAAAGGACCGTCCAAGCCCTTGAGCAAGTGGCTCAAACCTTTTAAATAGTTGGGCTTTTGAAAGACGATGGACATTCCAATATTATCGGTTGAGAAAAAGCCGAAAAAACACTTTTTTTAAGATTCTTTTATGCACGCTCAAAAGTCCATGGGAGAATGGGCGCATGCATGCATTTTTTGAAGAAGCTGGCAAACTCAACGCTGGCAAAATATTATCCGAAACCGACGCCAGTGCTCAAATCGAATTGGAGTCGGGCAAACGGGTGAAAGCCAAATTGGCTCAAGTGCTTCTGCGCTTTGAAAAACCCGCTCCAGCCGACATCTTGTCTTTGGGTAAAAAAACTGTCTTGGACATGGACGTGGAGATGGCCTATGAGTTGGCTTCTGAAGAGGAGTTTGGCTTTCAAGATTTGGCCAAAGAGTATTTCTCTAGCCAAGCCACCTTGAGTGAGCAACTGGCCTGCCTGCTGCTCTTGTCTGACAATCCCCATTATTTTCGCCGCTCAGGCAAAGGTCGCTTTAAAAAGGCCAGCCCGGAAGTGGTCCAATTGGCCTTGGCCGCCATTGAAAAGAAAAAACGCCTTCAAGAGCAAACGGATGCTTGGAGCGAAGCTTTGGCGCAAGGCCAATGCCCCAAAGAAGTGCGCGATCAGCTCTATAAAATCCTCTTCAAGCCCGATAAGAACGCGCCCGAGTACAAGGCCGTTGTGCAAGCCTCTAAGCTTGCACAACAAGCGCCCCTGCACTTGTTACAAAACGCTGGTGCCATCACCTCAGCATATGAGTTTCACTGGCAACGCTTTGTGTTTGATCAGTTTCCCAAAGGGGTTCACTTTCCCGCTGTTGCAGCCGTGCCCTTTGACCAAGCCTTGCCCAAGTCAAGTGTCAAAGCTTTTTCCATTGACGACTCACAGACGACGGAGATCGATGATGCGCTGTCCATCAGTGGCCTACAAAGTGGCGAGGTCACTCTAGGCATTCACATTGCTGCGCCCGCATTGTGCTTTCAACCCAGTGAAGCTCTTGACACCCTTGCCAGGGCCAGGCTCTCCACGGTGTACATGCCTGGCAACAAAATCACCATGCTGCCCCCCGAGGTGGTGGACGTCTTTACGCTCAAACAAGATCAATATTGTCCCGCCCTCTCTTTGTACCTCACCTTGGACGAGGAGACGCTCGAGATCAAGGGCAGCAAAACCCTTGTGGAAGAGGTTTTTATTCAGGCCAACTTGCGCCATGATTTGCTCGAACCTTGGATCAACAACGCTTGGCTTGAAGCCACCGATGACAGCAAGAGTTCAGCGTCACCTCCCACATCTTTGTTTGACATCGAGGACGGCCAAGAGCAACTCGCCTTTTTGTTCAGACTGGCCAAACACTTGAAGGCGCAAAGAGAATGGGTCCGTGGAAAACCAGAAAACTTCAACCGCCCCGACTATCAGTTCAAGCTCGAGAGCGACCCCATAGAGTCGTCTGAATCACAGGTCTCTCTAACGACCAAAGCCTATGCATCTGGGCCACAAGGCAACGAGCGTGTCATCATCACCGAGCGGCAAAGAGGCAGCGCCTTGGATTTGATTGTGGCCGAGGCGATGATTTTGGCCAACAGCACCTGGGGCCAATGGATGGCTGAGTTGAGCGTACCGGCGATTTACCGTTCCCAAGCCAGCATGTTGCCAGGCGTCAAGGTCAAAATGGGCACCAAGGCTTTGCCACACGCAGGCATTGGCGTGCCTTGCTATGCTTGGAGCACCTCACCCCTACGCCGCTACACCGACTTGGTCAATCAATGGCAACTCATCGCCTGCGCCACGCACGGCAACACCGCCGCTCTTGTTGCACCCTTTAAACCCAAGGACGTGGAGCTGTTTTCGATCATTTCTTCTTTTGAAGCCGCCTACAGCGCCTACAACGGCTACCAAGCCAGCATGGAGCGGTTTTGGACGCTGAAATACATTGAACAAGAAAACATTCAGGAGTTGAAGGCCTCGGTCATTAAAAATTTACCCGGACAAGCCATCATGGTCCGTGCACTGGACTTGCCCATGGTGATGCCTGTTCTTGGAAATTCTGCGCTTTTAAAAGGCGAAATCATTCGCGTGAGGCTCCAAGGCCTGGACCTCATCAGCTTGGACCTTCAAGCTCAATTCTTAGAAAGCCTTGAAAAGCCCAACGCCTTGGCTGCGTCTGGGTCCGGCGCCTTCCATCAAAGCCCCTCAGGCCTGGACGTGCCCACGCCCAGCGAAGACGACGCCGATGAAGCCATGTCGGTGGGTCCCTTGCACATTTCAGTGGACATGGACAGCACCGAAGGCAACGAAAAGACAGCCGATACGGTGTTGGATTGAAAGCCTCCTTGAGCCATGGTTTTCAAACCCCTCCCTTCAAGATCCAATTGATGAGCACTTGAACAATGAACGCATGGAGCACATGGAACCTTCAGCTCAACTGGCCGCATGCGTGGCCAGGCTCTTCGATCAAGCTCTCCAATGCCATGTTGTTGTCCATGGCATTTCATATCGCCGTGCTGACCTTGACCTTCTCCAGCCTGCCCCGTGTTCAACGCATCCTCAAAGACACCAGCCTGCAAATTGTTCTGATCAACACCAAGACCAAGAACGTGCTGAACGATAAGCCTCAGGCCTTGGCTCAGTCCAGTCTTCAAGGCGGCGGCGACTTGATCAATGGCTCTCTCGCCTCCTCGATCGTCATGAAGTCTGAAACCCACCAAATGGGCTCAGATCACTGGGACTCCAATGAACGACTTGAACAACTGAAGTCTGAACAAAGTCGTTTGCTGACTCAACTCAAAGAACAACTCTCACAAACACCCAGCCTCAAAGAGGTGATCCAAGACCCCCAGCAAGAATTGCGCAGGCAAGCGTTGCTCAAGTGGTTGGCGCAAATTGACAAGCGCATTCAAGAGCAGAACTCAAGACCCCGAAAGCGCTACCTCTCACCATCGACCAAGGAAGTGGTCTATGCCGAGTACTACCAAGAGGTCAAACAAAAAGTGGAATCCACCGGTACGCAGTTTTTCCCAAGCGTCAATGGCAAGAAACTTTACGGCACGCTCACCATGCTGATGACCATCAACGCCAAAGGGGAAGTCGTCCAAAGTGAGGTTCTTAAAAGCTCTGGCATGCTTGAGCTCGATCGTCGCGCGATCTCCATTGTGCAAAAGTCGCAACCCTTTGACGCCTTCAAACCCGAACTTAAAAAGCAAGCTGACTTGTTAGGGGTTGTGTCTTTGTTCCAATTCACCAAAGACGGCTTGTTGAGCCAACAAGTTTTTGATGAATAAAACATCCTTGTCCTTGGACCCTTTTTGCCATGTTTAAACTCAAAAAAGCGTTGACCCTTGCATGTCTGAGTTGCTTGGGTGCTTTTTTATTGATTCAGCTGTATTTTTTTTCGCAAGTCCTGCTGATGCGCTACGTGGACCCGCAGTCCACGGCCTTTCAGCGCAGCGAATTGCTTCGACTGTCCTTGTCAGCCAAGACGCTGCATTGGTCGCAGGAGTGGGTGCCTTTGGAGAAGATGTCCAACCAACTCAAAAAAGCAGTCATCGTTTCTGAAGACGACCTCTTTGCACGTCACGATGGGGTTCAATGGGGCGCCATTGAGCGCGCTTGGAAAAAAAACCAATCCTCAAGCTCGGGAAAAAATGTGTCCATGGGGCTCCTTCAAAACAAAGCTGACAGTGGCAAAATCGTTGGCGGCTCCACCATCACCCAGCAACTCGCTAAAAACTTATTCCTCTCCAGTGAGCGAACCTTCGTTCGCAAAGCGCAAGAGTTCTTGATCACCGTGTATTTGGAAACCCTTTTACCCAAAAAAAGAATTCTGGAAATTTATCTCAACTGCGTCGAATGGGGAGAGGGTGTTTTTGGAGCACAAGCCGCAGCGAAGCATTACTTCTCCACATCCGCGCAGTCCTTGAGTGCGGCTCAAGCCGCTAGGCTTGCCGTCATGCTACCGCGGCCCAAGTATTTCGAAAAGTTACCGGCCTCTGCCTATTTGTCCACCCGTGCAGAAATGATCGAGCAGCGCATGCCAGGAGCGGTGCTCCCATGAGAATATTGGGCATTGACCCCGGGCTTCAACACTGTGGATTTGGTGTGATCGAGTCGATTGGACAAGAGTTGCACTACATCGCAAGTGGGACCATCAAAACCACTCACCTGGACAAAGGTGACCTGCCCAAAAGAATTCAAACTATTTTTGAGGGGGTCTGTGAGGTGAGCGACCGCTACCAACCCCATGAGAGCGCCATTGAGATCGTCTTTGTGAATGTGAACCCGCAGTCCAGCCTTCTTTTGGGACAGGCCCGGGGGGCCTGTCTGAGCGCCTTGGTCTCGCGCGCTTTGCCGGTCGCTGAATACACCGCTTTGCAAATGAAAAAAGCCGTTGCAGGGCACGGCAAAGCGCAAAAAGCACAAGTTCAAGAAATGGTCCAGCGACTCTTGCAATTGTCCAAGCCTGCTGGATTTGATGCGTCGGATGCTTTGGGCTTGGCCATCACACACGCGCAAGTGGCTTGGATTCAGAGCAAACTCTCAAGCAGCACCGACTTGATCAAATCCAACACGGGGCGCATGAAAGACGGACGATCGCGTTGACGAAACCTTGGTCGTTCAAACCGTGTTCAAACGACGACGGCCCTCACCATGCAGGGGCCAACTCTCTGAGCCCTTTGGGCGCATCTTGTTCACGATCAAAACTCACCGTCTCGTAAGCATCGGCGTTGGAGAGCAACTCGCGCAGCAGGCGATTGTTCATGGCATGCCCCGATCTGAATGCGCTATAAGAGGCCATCAAAGGCAGGCCCAAGATATACAAGTCGCCCATGGCGTCCAATATTTTGTGCTTGACAAACTCATCGTCGTATCGAAGGCCTTCGCTGTTCAAGACCCTGTAGTCGTCCATCACAATGGCGTTGTCTAGGCCTCCGCCCAAAGCCAGTCCATTGGCACGCATCATCTCAACATCTTTGGTAAAGCCAAAGGTTCTGGCTCTTGCGATGTCTTTGCAATAGCGACCCGATGCCATGTCAAACTCCACCATTTGTCCAGTCGAGTCCACGGCGGGATGCCGAAAATCAATTTCAAAGCTCAACTTGAAACCCTCAAAGGGTGTCAACTTCGCCCACTTTTGATTGTCTGCACTGCCCTCACGCACCACCACCTCTTTTAAAACGCGCACCATTCTTTTGGCTGCCTGTTGAAGCTCAATGCCAGCACTTTGAAGCAAAAAGACAAAGGAGGCGGCGGAACCATCCAAGATGGGCACCTCCTCAGCGTTGATGTCAATGTACAGATTGTCGATACCCAGGCCCGAACAAGCCGACATCAAATGCTCGATGGTGTGGACTTTCGCCCCTCCATTGGACACGGTTGAAGCCAACCTGGTGTCACTCACTGCCACCGCATTCACCACAATGTCTACAGGCTCTGGCAAATCCACCCGTCTGAACACAATGCCCGTGTTGGGCTGGGCTGGACGCAGCACCAACTCCACACGTTGTCCACTGTGCAGCCCCACGCCAACGGCACGGGTCATTGAACGAAGGGTTCTTTGTTGAAGCATGTCTTCATTCTACCTCTGCTGCACCCCTTCAAGGGAGCCCCACAAGACCACAAGTTGTTGGCCTTGTGGGCCTTGAAAGGCGGCTCGTCTCTTGGCCGATCAATCGGCCTGCTTTCTTAAAAAAGCTGGGATTTCATAATCGTCCATGCCCCCAGATGCCAATGCATCGACCTTGGCTGCAGCTTGAACGCGGTTGGTTCTCCAAACACTTGGAACGGCCATGTCGGTGTAATTGGGTTGGGCTTGACTGCTTCTAGGATTGACCCTTTGCTCAGGCGCTGAGGGCGTTGACAAGACAGACGCCATGCTCACCGCTGTGCTGTCTTCAACAAATGGGTTGACGGGCATCGAGGGCAAATTTGTCGCAGGCGGATCAAAGCGCGTGGGCAAGAGCGCTGGAGGCTGGCTTGAGACCGGGTTGTGGTAAGTCGCATTGACCTGAAGGGGCACATTGTCGGTGCCGGTGCGGATGACTTTGAAGGGCTGCGCTTGGCTTTTGCCTGGCGAGGACAAGCCCGTTGCGACCACCGTCACGCGGATCTCGTCACCCAACTCTTCATCGTAGGCTGTGCCGTAAATCACGTGTGCGTCGTTCGATGCGAACTTACAAATCGTGCTCATCGCCTCCCTGGACTCAGAGAGTTTGAGTCCGCCTTTGGCCGCCGTGACCAAGACCAACACACCTTTGGCGCCACTCATGTCAATGCCCTCCAAAAGCGGGCATGCAACGGCTTGCTCGGCTGCGATGCGAGCTCTCTCAGGACCACTTGCTTTGGCCGTTCCCATCATCGCTTTGCCTTGCTCACTCATGACGGTTCTCACGTCCTCAAAGTCCACGTTCACCAACGCCTCAACGTTGATGATCTCCGCAATCCCACCGACCGAGTTTCTGAGCACATCGTTGGCATACGCAAAAGCCTCGTCTTGGCTGATGTCGTCACCGAAGACTTGCAATAATTTTTCGTTCAAAACCACGATCAAGGAGTCGACATTTTCTTCTAGCTCGCTCAGTCCTGACTCGGCATGCGTCATGCGTCGCCCACCTTCCCAGTCAAACGGCTTGGTGACCACCCCAACTGTCAAAATCCCCATCTCTCTGGCCACTCGCGCAACCACGGGTGCTGCGCCTGTTCCAGTTCCCCCGCCCATGCCTGCCGTGATGAAGAGCATGTTGCAGCCCTCCAAGACCTCACGAATTTCTGCAACCGCCATCTCGGCTGCATCACGACCGCGCTCAGGCTTGCTGCCTGCACCAAGTCCTGACTGGCCCAGTTGAATGACACGGTGAGCGGAGCTGGTTCTGAGCGCTTGCGCATCGGTGTTGGCACACACAAACTCGACGCCTTTGACGCCACTTTTGATCATGTGCTCCACCGCGTTGCCACCCCCGCCACCCACGCCAATCACTTTGATTTGCGTGCCTGCGTTGAAACCTTCAACTTCAATCATTTCTATACTCATAACTCTCTCCCGTTTTTTTTAATCTAAATCTGCAGTTGCTTTGAATTGGCTTTGAATTTCTAGTTTTGTTTTTCACACTTTTTTGTAATTCTTCTATCCGCTCCCACTTTCAAATTCTTTTCTTGGCCATGTGCTCACGGCCCCCATGCGCCAATGACCACCCACTCGCGGCACACCCGGCCCGCGCCATCGCCATCGCTGTCTTTGCAGGTCTGTCACTTGAACTCTTTTTGAATTGTTCTTTGTCTTGATCATCAAAAATTCCCTACGAACCAATCTTTGACATAACTGAAAGCGGTTTTTACCGAACCACTTTTTTGCGCCACCTTGAACCCCCGTAAGCGACCCAAGCGCGCTTCTTCCAACAAACCCATGACCGTAGCAGCCCTGGGCTGCGAGACCATGTCGGCCAAAGCACCTGAATAATTGGGCACGCCTCGGCGCACGGGTTTGAGGAAAATATCCTCACCCAACTCCACCATGCCAGGCATCAAGGCGCTACCACCCGTGATCACAATGCCCGAAGACAAGACCTCCTCAAAGCCCGAATCGCGAATGACTTGTTGCACCAAGGCAAAGATCTCCTCCACACGAGGTTCAATGACACCAGCCAAGGCTTGCCTTGAGAGCATGCGAGGTCCGCGGTCTCCCAACCCAGGCACCTCGACTTGCACCTCGGGGTCTGCCAGCAATTGTTTGGCGTAACCTGACTCGACTTTGATCTCTTCTGCATCCTTGGTGGGCGTTCGAAGCGCCATGGCGATGTCGCTGGTGATCAAGTCGCCAGCAATCGGGATCACCGCTGTGTGCCGAATGGCACCCCCTGTGAAGATGGCCACATCGGTGGTACCCGCTCCAATGTCCACCAAGGCCACGCCCAGTTCCTTTTCATCGGTGGTCAGCACCGAGCGGCTTGAGGCCAAGGGATTGAGCATCAGCATGTCCACATCCAAACCACAGCGGCGCACACATTTCATGATGTTTTCAGCGGCACTTTGCGCGCCAGTCACAATGTGCACTTTAGCCTCCAAGCGGATGCCGCTCATACCAATGGGCTCTTTGACATCTTGGCCATCGATCACAAACTCTTGTGGCTCCACCAGCAGCAAACGCTGATCGGTGGAGATGTTGATGGCCTTGGCCGTCTCCACCACCCGCGCCACATCGGGCGCCGTGACCTCACGGTCCTTGACAGCCACCATGCCGCTTGAGTTGATGCCACGGATGTGACTGCCCGTGATGCCTGTGTAAACACGTGTGATTTTGCAGTCGGCCATCAACTCGGCCTCTTTCAAAGCTTGTTGAATGCTTTGCACGGTGGCATCGATGTTGACCACCACGCCACGCTTCAGACCGCTGCTGTGAGAGACACCAAGGCCTGCGATTTTGAGCTCTCCTCCACCCAAGACCTCAGCGACCACGACCATCACTTTGCTCGTGCCGATGTCCAGTCCAATTACCAAATCTTTGTATTCTTTTGCCATAAAGACCTCGGTCTTACCTCTTGATCGTTTGTAAATCCACGGTGGTCAAGCCCTTCATTCTGAGGGCGTAACCATGATCGTGGCGTAAATCTGCGGACTCCAACGCAGTGACTTTCTTTTCATAACGCGCGCTCACCTGAGCCAGCGTCAGCGTAAACATCTTCACTCGGTTCAAGATCTCTTGACTCGTGCCTCTACCCATTTCAACCACGCTTGCGTTTGCAAGCCTTGCTCTCCAACTGCCTCTGGCGGTCAACTCCAGGACCCGGATCGATAGGCCCAAGCGTTTGAACTCTGGCTCCACCACTTGGTACACATCCAACACTTGCGCAGACTGATTGTCTGGACCACTCAATTGAGGTAAATTTTCTTGGTCGATCTCACCCCAATTGGCATCAAACACTTCCCCCTGCTTGTTCAACAGCCTGCCCTGTGACTCCTCTCCCCAATAAGCCACGGGCTGATGCTCCTCGAGTTTGACGCGAAGGCGGTTGGGGAACTCACGCTCGACCACTGCATGTCTCACCCAAGGCACGGTTTCAAATATTTTTTGCGTTCTTTGCAAATCAAAGGTAAAGAAATCCCCTTTCAATTGAGGCGTCACATTGGCGCGTATCGTCACTTCGTTGTTGTGTTCAATTTGTCCCACCATGGTGATCCCGGCAATGACAAAGACAGGCAAACGAATCAACCACCAAACCAAAGCAGCTGTCACAATCGCCATCAAAGCAAGCATGAGCATGCGGTTGAATTGCTGCATCATTCGGATATCCACGGGCAACGGCTCAGGCTTGACTTCACGCCGTGGTCGAACATGTCTGGTCATGACTGCCCCTTCCTCGTTGCATCAGCGGGTCGATGTTGTTCGCCATAGGGCTGGGTCAAGGTGGCCGCTTGCAAAATCTCTAGACACAAGTCTTCATAGGCCAGACCACTGGCTTTGGCTGACATGGGCACCAAGGAGTGAGAGGTCATCCCAGGAGACGTGTTCATCTCTAAGAGATAGGGCTCTAGCGTTTGCTCATCGAGCATCAAATCCACTCGCCCCCAACCCCTGCAGCCCAAGGCCCGGTAGGCTTTCAAAGACAACTCTTGCACTTGTTCATCCAACTGCGCATGCAGGCCACTAGGGCAATGGTATTGCACGACATCGGTGAAATACTTGTTGTGGTAATCATAAGCACCCTCCGGCGCTTGAATTCGCACCACAGGAAAGGCTCTGGCACTCGCACCCTCACCCAAAATGGGACACGTCAACTCTTGTCCTGAAATAAAACGCTCGCACAAAATTTCGCGATCGTACAACTTGGCCAAGTTGACCGCTTCTTCAAACGAAGCCAAATCATGGGCTTTGCTCACCCCAATGGAGGATCCCTCGTGGGGTGGTTTGACCATCAAGGGGTAACCCACTCTTGTGGCAACACCCTTCAAGGCCTCCAAGCTCAAGTCATCTGTGCTCAAAACCTCGAACTCCGCTGTACGCAATTGATGACTCAACCATATGCGTTTGGTTGCGACTTTGTCCATGGCCAAAGCAGACGACATGACCCCAGAGCCGGTGTAAGGAATGCCCAACAATTCAAGCGCACCTTGTACGGTGCCGTCCTCACCCAAGCGCCCGTGCAGTGAAATGAAGGCGTGTGTGAAGTGCTCATTGACCAAGTCCTGCAAAGGTCTGTGGGCTGGATCAAAGGCCAGGGCATGGATACCCTTTTGCTTCAAAGCATTCAAGACGCCCGTGCCCGACAACACCGATATGTCTCTCTCCATCGAACGCCCGCCCATCAGCACGGCCACCTTGGCGTTTTGGAGGTGAAGGTCTGGCATTGTAGAGATCATGCAGCAACCCCTTGAACCCGTTCAACCAATCTCAGCGGCACTTGCCCAATGGATCCAGCGCCCATGCACATCACCACATCCCCAGCTTGAGCATCGTTGGTGATTTGTTCGACCAAGTCGTTCAATGTTTCTGCAAAGATCACATGCTCAAATCCTGAAACTCTCAAACCCCTCACCAACGCTTTTGCATCGGCCGCCACAATGGGTTTCTCCCCTGCGGCGTAGACTTGTGTCAAGATGACCCTATCGGCCAATTTCAAAACGCGTACAAAGTCCTCAAAACAATCTCGCGTTCTTGTGTAACGATGGGGCTGAAAGGCCAAGACCAATCTTTGACCGGGATAGGCACCCCTAGCAGCCGCAAGGGTCACCATCAACTCTGCCGGATGGTGACCATAATCCTCGATCAAGGTAAAGTGTCCTCCCCCTTTGACGCCAATTTGACCGTGTTGTTGAAAGCGCCTACCGACCCCTTTGAATTGCTCAAGAGCCTCCAAAACGGCTTGATCGGGTACACCCAACTCGACGGCTACCGCAATCGCTGCCAAAGCATTTCTGACATTGTGCAATCCTGGTAAATTGAGCACCACCGTCAAATCAGGCAAGGTGATGCCGTTGCTTCTAGAAACTTTAAAACGCATTTGAGGACCACGGGCCTCAATGTCAAAGGCTCGGATTTGAGCATCCTCTGACAGACCAAAGCTGGTGATCGGTCGGCTGACTTGTGGCAATATCGACTTGATCGCATCATCATCGATGCACAAAATGGCAGCGCCATAAAATGGCATGCGATGCAAGAACTCCACAAACGCGGCCTTCAATCGCTCAAAGTCATGTCCATAGGTCTCCATGTGATCTTCATCGATGTTGGTGACCACAGACATGGTGGGCAAAAGATTCAAAAAAGAAGCATCCGACTCATCGGCCTCGACCACGATGAAGTCCCCTGCGCCTAATTTTGCATTGGTCCCTGCGCTGTTGAGTCTTCCACCAATCACAAACGTGGGATCCATGCCGGCTTGCGCCAAAACACTGGCGACCAAGCTGGTGGTGGTGGTTTTACCATGGGTGCCCGCAATGGCAATGCCTTGTTTAAAACGCATGAGCTCTGCCAACATGACGGCCCTTGGCACCACCGGAATTAAAAGTCGATGCGCCTCCACCACCTCTGGGTTGTCGGACTTGACAGCGGTCGACGTCACCACCGCATCTGCCCCGGCGATGTGCCGGGCATCGTGCCCCACTTGGGTTTGAATCCCTAAGCCTTGGAGTCGTTGCAGCACCGCAGAGCTCACCAAATCCGAGCCCGAGATGCGATACCCCAAGTTCAACAGAACTTCTGCGATGCCGCTCATCCCAGCACCTCCAATGCCGACAAAATGAATGTGTTGTATGGCGTGCTTCATATCCCAGACCCCAAATGCGTCGACCCATCAGGGCTTGAAGAGCCCAATTGCGCTTGGCAAACACCACACAAGACCTCCACCGCCTCGAGACTCTTTTGGGCATAGGCGTTTTGTGCCACTTTGCTCAATTGTTCCCGATCCAAGGCACTCAACCATTGCGCCAACCACGCTGGAGTCAATGCATCTTGTTGACACAACCAGGCCGCTTGTTGAGACACTAAAAATGCTGCGTTGGCAGTTTGGTGATCATCCACCGCAAAGGGGAAGGGCACCAACAAACTGGCAACACCCATGGCCGCAATTTCCGTCACCGTGCTGGCGCCTGCTCTAGAGATCACCACATCGACCTGGGACAATGCACTGGCCATGTCATCGATGAATGGCAAAAGTGTCGCTTGAACGCCAGCACTTTTGTAGGCCTCTTCAAGCGCTTGTATTTGTTTTGCGCCACTTTGATGCGTCACCAAGGGTCGCATGGCTTCAGGCATCAACGCCAAGGCTTTGGGTACGACGTCATTCAAAGCCTTGGCGCCCAAACTTCCACCCACGACCAACAGCCTGAGTGCGCCGCTCTTGTCGGCGTAACGAACCTGGGGTGCTTGGGCTTGGGTGAATGCATGCCTCAAAGGGTTGCCAATCCATTGCCCCTGTTTCAATGCGTTGGGAAAAGCCGAATAGCGCAATGGGGTGAGTTTGGATAAAAATACATTGGCCATACCTGCCTTGGCATTTTGCTCATGCAAAACCAAGGGCACGCGACACAAAAAGCTGGCTAAACCGCCTGGCAAACTCATGTAACCACCAAAACCCAAAACCACTTGGGGCTTGATGGAACGAATGAGTTGAAGGCTGCTGGCCAAAGCTTTTACAAGCGCAAAAGGTGCAGTCAGCATGCGCATGAAGCCCTTGCCCCTGACACCTTTGAAATTCAAGGGATGGTATTCAAAACACGCCTTGGGCACCAAATCACTCTCCATGCTGGGTGGCTCACCCCCTAGCCAATGCACTTGCCAGCCCCTTTGCTTTAAGCCTTGTGCAACGGCCAAACCAGGAAAGATATGCCCCCCAGTGCCGCCAGCCATGATGAGCGCTTGAGCAGCACGGCTCATAAACGTCCTCCGTGCATCATGATGCGGTTTTCATAGTCCACCCTAAGCACCACAGCAATGGCCACGATGTTGACCAAAATAGCCGAACCCCCAAAGCTCATGAGCGGCAAGGTCAGGCCCTTGGTGGGCAATGCACCCAAATTAACACCCATGTTGATGAACGACTGAAAACCCACCCAAACCCCAACACCTTGGGCAAAGAGGCCTGCGAAAATTTGATCCATGGCGATCGCTTGGCGGCCTATGTACATGATGCGCCGGGTCAACCACATGAACAAACCGATCACACACATCACACCGATAAAACCAAATTCTTCGCCAATGACGGCCAGCAAAAAGTCGGTGTGCGCCTCTGGCAACCAATGCAACTTCTCCACACTCCCGCCAAGCCCTACACCAAAAATCTCTCCTCGGCCAATGGCAATCAAGGAGTGTGACAATTGGTACCCCTTGCCCATGGAGTACTTGTCACTCCATGGGTCAAGGTAAGCAAAAATTCGCTCACGACGCCAGTCGGAGAAGAAAATAATCATTGCAAAGGCAACCACCAAGATCAAAGCGATCAAGAAGAACATTCTTGCATTGACACCACCTAAAAACAAAATACCCATGGCAATGACCGCGATCACCATGAACGCACCCATGTCTGGCTCAGCCAAAAGCAAGGAGCCCACCAAACCCACCGCAATGCCCATTGGCGCAACAGAGGTGAAGAACTTTTCTTTCACGTCCATTTTTCTGACCATGTAATTGGCCGCATAAAGCAAGACGCCGAATTTGGCCAATTCTGAGGGCTGGAAATTCATCACCCCAAGAGAGATCCACCGTCTTGCCCCATTGACCCCTTTGCCAATGAAGGGAATCAACACCGCAACCAAGAGCACCAAAGACAACACAAAGACCCAAGGCGCCACACGCTCCCAAGTCTCCAAAGGCACCTGAAACGCCATGACCGCCATCGTCAACGCCACCAACAAAGAGATGATGTGCCTGACCAAAAAATGGGTCTGTGAATAGTGCACAAATTTGGGGTTGTCGGGCATGGCAATGGAGGCCGAGTAAACCATCACCAAACCCCAAAGCATCAAGGCCAAGGTGACAAACACCAAAGGTTGATCAAAGGCGCTAAAGCGAACAGGCATTGAAGAGGTGGCCGTGAATTGTGTGCCGTGCACGCGAACGGGCAAGACGTCTCCCCTGCCCCAGTCGTCCTTGCCTGAGCCTTGTCCCTTTGAAGAAAACAATTTTTGACCGATGCCATTAAAAATGGAAGTGGCGCTCA
>CAIMNS010000280.1 GCA_903842945.1 uncultured Burkholderiales bacterium | reverse complement strand
TTTGGCTTGGACTTTATTGGGGGGACTGAATGCGCTCAATCAAATGCTCTTGCAACTGTTTGGACCTGGACTGTGGCAAGAGGTCTGCGTGATTCTTTGCTTCATGGCCGTGGGAGCGCTGATCAATTTGCCCCTGTCTTGGTATCAAACCTTTGTCATTGAGAGCAAGTTTGGCTTTAACAACAGCACCTTGAAATTGTGGCTCATGGACCTGCTCAAAGCGACGCTTCTTGGTGCTGTGATTGGCATTCCCTTACTTGGTGTCATCTTGTGGGTCATGCAAAGTGGCGGCTTTTATTGGTGGATCTGGGCATGGGCCATTTTGGTGGGGTTTCAACTGCTGATGATTTGGATTGCCCCTAACTATTTGATGCCCTTGTTCAACAAATTCACGCCACTGGAGGACGAGTCGCTCAAAGCCAGAATTTCTCAACTCATGGACCGCTCGGGCTTTAAGGCCAAAGGCTTCTTCGTCATGGATGGATCCAAGAGAAGCGCCCATTCCAATGCTTTTTTCACGGGCATTGGCAGCAGCAAGCGCGTGGTGTTTTTTGACACCTTGCTCAAACAATTGAGTGCCGATGAAATGGAAGCTGTTCTGGCCCATGAATTGGGACACTTCAAGCACAAGCACATCGTCAAAATGATGGCGATCAATTTCTTGACCACGCTCCTTGGGTTTGCTGCACTGGGTTGGATCATGCAACAGACATGGTTTTACACAGGCCTTGGCGTCACGCCCAATTTTGGCTTAGGAGACGCACCCCACAACAATGCTTTGGCCCTGCTCTTGTTCACCCTGGTGGTGCCTTTGGTGAGCTTTTTACTCTCTCCGATCTCAAGTGCTAGGTCACGGTCTCAAGAATTCGAGGCCGATGCCTATGCCATGCAGCAAGCCAATGCAAACGACCTTAAGAGTGCCTTGCTGAAGCTTTATCAAGACAACGCGTCCACTCTGACACCCGACCCTTGGTTTGTGCGTTTTTACTACTCACACCCCCCAGCCTCTGAGCGCTTGTCTCGAATGGGCTTATGAACCGTCCCGGTCTTGTCATCTCGGGGCATGGTCGACATGTGCTGATTGAAACAGATTCGGGTGAGCGTATATTGTGTCACCCCAGAGGGAAAAAAAACTTGGCGCTGGTCGGCGACCATGTGGAGTGGATGGCCAGCAAGGATGAAGGCACCATCGAGAAGATTTTGCCAAGGAAAAATGAGTTCTACCGACAAGATGAGCTGAGAACCAAATCATTTGCAGCGAATATCGATCAGTTGCTGATTTTGATTGCTGCAGAGCCCGAGTTTTCAGAAGTCCAGTTGAGTAAAGCCCTCATTGCAGCGCATGCTGCTCAAATCAATGCTCTGATTGTGCTCAACAAGTCCGACTTGATTGAACCCTTTCAAGCCGCTTGGAGCCGCTTGGCGCCCTACACAGCCATGAACTACGAGGTTCGAGCGCTCTCGATCAAAGAAAACAAAGAAGCATTCAAAGACTTGTTGGCCAGCCTGCAAAACAAAGTCACTCTTTTGCTTGGGCCCTCAGGTGTGGGCAAAAGCACCTTCATCAATACCGCAATCCCGCATACCAACTTGTGGACCCAAGAGATCTCTCAAGCTCTCAACTCTGGTAAACACACCACCACGGCCACCACGCTTTATTGGGTCGACCGTGAGCGACAAACTGCTTTGATTGACTCCCCGGGTTTCCAATCCTTTGGCATTCACCAAATCGACCCTCACACACTTGGGCGCTACATGCCAGATATTCAAGCCCATATGAGTGGCTGCAAATTCTACAACTGTAGTCATTTGCACGAGCCCAATTGTGCGGTTCAAGAGGCCGTGAAGGAAGGCCACATCAACGCCAGTCGCTACAGAATATACCAACAGCTTTTCGATGAACTGTCGCAGCCAAAAACTTATTAAAACCCAGACGCTGATGGGTCTTCGTTTCAGCCCAGCAAGCGAGAAAGACTCAGCAAGGTCAGCAGAACGAACCACATGACCACGGCTCGCCAAACCAAGCCAATGACACTGCGAAGGTGCTGTGGTTGAACTTGCCGAAACACCGTCATCTCTTGCTCTGCCTCTCTGATCGCCGCCTCTTCCTTGGCCATGGGGCTTGAAGGCACAATCCCTAACCTGATGTTCAAAGCGCCCGATGTCGCGCAAAGCACCACACCATCGTTGTCTTCGGGAGTTAGTGCAGAATGGTTGCGCCAACATTCAATGGCATCTTCGAAATTACCCACCACGGCAAAGGACAAGGCCGTGACGCGGGCTGACAACCAATCGACCTTGGACCAGGCAAGACTTGCTGTGCGACTGAGTCCCTCACTGACAAACCCTTGATCGCCCTCGTTGATCGAGATGTCATGGTGCCATACCCTGGAGAGCAAATGACTCAAGCGATAGATCACCGCACCGCAGGGTCCAAGGCCAAAAGCCGCACCGATCGCAAACCAAAACAAGACCCCAAACACATGCTGATGGGCCGCCAAGACTGAGTACTCAATGGCCAGGCTGGTGATTTCTTGTTTGTTCAATTGACTGGTATCGATGCGCTTCCATTGGGCGAGTTTTTCTCTGGCAAGCACCTCATCCCCGGCCTCCAAAGCGTCCTTGATGTCTGTGAAATGGTGACTGAACTGTCTAAAGCCCAAGGTGGCATACAACACCAACACACACCACAGACCCGCCAAGATCCAACCAAGAAAGGTCCACAGCAACCAGTAAAGCGCCAAAGCCGCTGCTGTGGGCAAGCCCACGCACAAGCCCCAGATCAAACCCGTGTGTTTTTCATGGCCCGCATCCAATTGTTTGCTGATGAATTGGGCCCATCGAGTTTGGGTACGCAAGACCCAATTGTCTTGCTTTAAAGGGCGAACCTGCTCGATCAGCAATGCGAACAATAGGGATAAGAGCGTCATCGTTGCATCATAACGCGAGTGCAAATGTTTTTAAGACTTTAAGCGCTCAAAAAAGCATAAAAGTTGCGAATCATTGACGCCGTTGCACCCCAAATAAAATGCTCTTGCCCGTCGAGTTTGTAAGGCATGGAGTACCACTCTCGAGTCTGGCCTTGATGCTCAAGTCGGTGCTTTCGGTGGTTGGATGGATCCATTAAAAAAGACATGGGCACTTCAAACACATGTGCAACCTCGTTGGCATTGAAGTTGATCTCATGCAACGGATCGATCAGCGCCACCACGGGCGTGATCCTGAAGGCGGTACCTGTTTCTAAAACTGGCAGCCGCCCGACCACTTGAACGTGTTGCACCTCTAGGCCAACCTCCTCATGGGCCTCCCTCAGTGCAGCAGCTTCAACCGAGGTGTCTTGTGGATCAATTTTGCCCCCAGGAAAGGCGACTTGGCCTGAGTGGGTTTTGAGATGGGCGGCTCTTTGTGTCAAAAGAAGCGTCACCTCATGCCTCAGCACCAAACCCACCAACACCGCAGCTTCCCTTTTCGCGGTTTGCGGGTTGGAGACAAGCTGTGGCTGCGCGGAAAACGGCTGGGCTGCTTGAAATTTTTGAAGGATCGATGCCGCGCAATACTCATGGGCTTGCAAGGCGCGCAACTGATGATCCTCGCCAACGACGGGCACTTTCAGCGGATCAAATCCAGGAATCTGAGACAAGACAAGGGAAGATGTCATGGCTTAACGCATTAAAAAAGCCGCTGACAAGGCATTGACAGCGGCTTGATGTCCCACGGGTTGGAGACTTAAATCAGACCAAGATGTTGAAACAATCTTGGCACTGTAGACTTTAAGCCTTGGCGGCTGCGGCTGCGGCCTGAGCTGCCTGAGCAGACTTGCTGACCAGCTTTTCCTTGATACGGGCAGACTTGCCACTGCGATCGCGCAAATAATAAAGCTTTGCGCGACGCACGTCACCACGACGCTTGACCTCAATGCTAGCAATCAATGGGCTGTAAGTTTGAAAGGTTCTCTCAACACCTTCACCAGAAGAGATTTTGCGAACGATAAAGCCGCTGTTGAGTCCACGATT
>CAIMNS010000279.1 GCA_903842945.1 uncultured Burkholderiales bacterium | reverse complement strand
GGGCTGGTTTTAATCGTTTTTTTATTTTTCCTCTATGAACATCTCTGCCCCCTGCGTTGTTGAATTAACTTGGACACTCACCGATACCCTCAATGAAGAACTCGACGTCTTGTCCGAGCCGATTGAATTTTTTGTGGGCGGTCGCGATTTGTTGGGCAAAATTGAAGAGGCCTTGATGGGTCACGAGGTGGGCGACGAGCTGGCCCTTCACCTGGAGCCCGAGGAGGCTTTTGGCGACTACGATGAGCTCAAGGTTTTCTTAGAATCCAGGGACCTGTTCCCCAAAGAAACCGAAGAAGGCATGACGTTTGACGGCAGCACTTTGCCCCAAAAAATGAGCTCTCAAGCCCCCTTGGACCTCATCTACACGGTGACCGATTTGTACCCTGAGCATGTGGTCTTGGACGGGAACCATCCACTTGCAGGTATCGCGCTCAGACTTCTGCTTAAAATTCACGCCATTCGAGAGGCCAGCGACGACGAGATCGCCCAAGGCTCCATGGGCATTGGTTTTTTTCAGCCCGTGGCCCATGACAACGAAGCGTTTGATGCAGACGAAGACGACATGGATCAAGGGTCCTCCCAGGCTCCTAGGCAAAGTCAACCGCCTTTTCTACATTGATCAAGGCCGACTCCATCGATGGGCTTGGACAAGAGCGCGCCTGGGGTCTTATCCAAGTCCGGTAGATCCATAACCGCCAGTCCCTCTTTGACTCACAGCGTCAAAGTCTTCCACCACATTGAACTGAGCTTGAACCACGGGCACGATGACCAATTGAGCCAATCGTTCCATCGGGTTAAGGACAAAGGGCACGGTGCTTCTGTTCCAAGCACTCACCATCAAAGGACCTTGGTAGTCGCTGTCAATCAGTCCGACCAAATTGCCCAAAACAATCCCATGTTTGTGCCCCAAACCCGATCTTGGCAAAATCAGGGCCGCGAATGCGGGGTCGACCAAATGGATGGCCATTCCCGTTGAGACCAATTGCCACTCGTTGGGGCCAATCGTGATGGGCGCGTCCAGACAAGCCCTTAAATCAAGTCCGGCGCTGCCAGGGGTTGCGTAGGCGGGCAAGTGCGCGCGAATTCTTTCATCCAAAATTTTTAAATCAACCTTCATCACCGCTTCTTTCCTTCAAAAAAAACAGGCAGCCGCTCAGCCAAGTCAGAGATCAAAAGATGCGCTAACTTTTCCTTTGAATTTCTCTCTAAGGTTTTGACCCCGCGCTCATCGATCAAGATCAATTCATTGTCATCTTGACCAAAGGTCAAAGGGCCCACATTGCCCACCATCAAGGGCACTCTCTTGCGCAAACGTTTTTCACTGGCATGCTTGACCAAATCATGCGTTTCTGCAGAAAAACCCACGCAATACAACTCCTGATGGAGGGCCCTGTCTCCATGGGCCACGGCACTCAAAATATCTGGATTTTCTTCTAACTCAAACTCAGGCGCTTGGTGCTCGGTGGTTTTTTTAAGCTTGGCTTGGGAGTAAGTTTTGACTCGCCAATCCGCCACAGCTGCGCAAGCAATGAAGACCTCTGCATTTGCAGCATGTTGCATCACTTGATCATGCATCTCCTTGGCCGTTTGAACGTTGATGCGCTGAACGCCTCGGGGCGTAGGCAGGTGCACCGGGCCACTGATCAGGCGCACATGTGCGCCAGCCGCCTTGGCCGCACTGGCCAAAGCAAAGCCCATTTTGCCACTGGACAAATTGGTCAAGCCACGCACCGGATCGATCGGCTCAAAGGTCGGGCCAGCATTGATCAAAACCTGTCGCCCCTTCAGGACCTTGGGCACAAAGAAATCACACAATTCCTCAAAGATCTCGATGGGCTCGAGCATGCGACCATCTCCCGTTTCGCCACAGGCTTGATCGCCTTGAGCCACGCCTAAAACAAAGGCTCCATCTTGCGTCAATTGGGCCACATTTCTTTGCGTGGCCGGATGGGACCACATCTCTTTGTTCATGGCAGGCGCCAACATCAAAGGTGTGCTCTCTATGGGGCGAGCCAAACACATCAAACTCAATAAATCATCTGCTCGCCCATGGATCAATTTGGCCATAAAGTCAGCACTTGCTGGAGCCACCACGATCGCGCTGGCTCCTCTGGATAAATTGATGTGCGCCATGTTGTTGGCTTGCCTCTCGTCCCATTGAGAGACAAAGACCTCATTGGAGGACAAGGCTTGCATGGTGACTGGGGTGATGAATTGTGTGGCCGCATCCGTCATCACCACTTGAACACTGGCACCCGCTTTGATCAACAAACGACACAGTTCTGCCGCCTTGTAACAGGCGATGCCACCACTTAAACCCAGAACTATGTGCTTTTGGGACAAATCTTTCATAGCTAGACTGTAACAGAGAGTCTATAATCTCGTTTTACCACCTCCCCGGGCACCTCACCCGAACAGGCATGACCAAATTTGTCTTCGTCACTGGCGGTGTGGTGTCTTCCCTTGGCAAGGGGATCGCCTCAGCCTCCCTCGCTGCGATTCTTGAATCGCGTGGCCTAAAAGTCACCCTCATCAAACTTGATCCCTACATCAATGTGGATCCAGGGACCATGTCTCCCTTTCAACACGGCGAGGTCTTTGTCACGGAAGATGGCGCCGAGACCGATCTGGACCTTGGACACTACGAGCGCTTCATCACCACCAGAATGCGCCGCGCCAACAACTTCACCACAGGTCAAATTTACCAAAGTGTGCTGGAAAAAGAGCGTCGCGGCGATTATCTGGGCAAAACCGTACAAGTCATTCCTCACATCACCAACGAAATCCAAGACTTTGTCAAACGCGGTGCGGGCGTGGGCACACCCCAAGAGGTGGAAGTGGCCATCGTTGAAATTGGTGGCACCGTGGGGGACATTGAGTCTTTGCCTTTTTTAGAGGCGGCCAGGCAAATGAGCCTCAAACTTGGACCCCAACATGCAGCCTTCGTGCATTTGAGCTACGTGCCCTGGATTGCAGCGGCCGGAGAGCTCAAAACCAAGCCCACTCAACACACCGCCCAAAAGCTCAGAGAGATCGGTATCCAAGCCGATGCTTTGATTTGTCGAGCAGACCGACCCATTCCAGATGAAGAGCGCGCCAAAATTTCCCTCTTCTCTAACGTGGCCGAAAGCGGTGTGATCTCCATGTGGGACGTGGACTACATCTACAAAGTGCCGCGCATGTTGCACGAACAAGGGCTCGATCAACTCATCTGCAACAAGCTTGGCTTACAAACCCAGGACGCCAACTTGGAGCGCTGGGACACCTTGGTCAAAGAGGTGGAGGTCACCAGCCAAAGCCTCACCATTGCCATGGTGGGCAAATACGTGGATCTCTCAGACAGTTACAAGTCCTTGAACGAGGCCTTGAGACACGCCGGCATGAAAAACCATGCTCGCGTCAACATCAAGTACTTTGACTCAGAAACCATCAATGACGCCACCGTCATCCAACTCGCTGAGGTTGACGCCATCTTGGTTCCTGGTGGCTTTGGCAAGCGTGGCATTGAGGGCAAGATTGCAGCCGCTCAATTTGCACGCACCCATGGCGTGCCCTACCTTGGCATTTGTCTTGGCATGCAAGTCGCAACCATTGAGTTCGCCAGGCATGTGGCCCACTTGAAAGACGCCAACAGCACTGAATTTGACCCTCAGACGCCCCACCCAGTGATTGCCTTGATCACCGAATGGACCGATGCCGATGGCAGCCTTAAAAAACGCGACGCCAACTCCGACCTCGGTGGGACCATGCGTTTGGGCTCACAAAGCTCGGATGTCTTTGCCGACACCTTGGCGCATCAAATTTATGGGCCCGTGGTTTGTGAACGTCACCGTCACCGCTATGAAGCCAATGTGAATTACTTGGACAGACTGAGACAAGCGGGCTTGACCATCTCCGCTTTGACGCAAGGCGAGCATCTCACAGAAATCATCGAGCTGCCCCGAACGGTCCACCCATGGTTCGTGGGCGTGCAGTTTCACCCCGAATTCAACTCCACACCTTGGGACGGACACCCCTTGTTCAATCATTACATCAAGACCGCCCTTGA
This sequence comes from uncultured Burkholderiales bacterium, assembly GCA_903842945.1. Taxonomy (GTDB): domain Bacteria; phylum Pseudomonadota; class Gammaproteobacteria; order Burkholderiales; family Burkholderiaceae_C; genus Limnohabitans. The sequence continues at coordinate 961 of CAIMNS010000279.1, read as the reverse complement.
ACTTAAAAAAATACAACCCGTCAGCTCCCACCCCAAGTGAGCGTTCCAACAAGAGACCAACCAATGATGAAACTTTGTGGCTTTGACGTCGGGCTTGAGCGGCCCTTCTTCTTGATTGCGGGCCCTTGTGTGGTGGAGTCAGAGCAGTTGCAAATGGACACCGCAGGCACCTTGAAAGAAATCTGCCTAAGCCTTGGCATCCCCTTCATTTTTAAATCGAGTTACGACAAAGCCAACCGCTCCTCAGGCACGAGTTTCAGGGGCCCGGGCATGGAAAAGGGCCTGGAGATTTTGGGCAAAGTCAAAAAGACCTTGTCCTTGCCCCTCTTGACGGATGTGCACAACGAAAAAGACATCTTTCAGGTCGCTCAAGTGGTCGATGTCCTGCAAACCCCTGCTTTTCTTTGTCGACAAACCGACTTCATCCATGCGGTGGCCCAATCGGGCAAACCGGTGAACATCAAAAAGGGACAGTTTTTAGCCCCCCATGATATGAAAAACGTGATTGACAAGGCGCGTCATGCTGCCCTTGCGGCTGGGCTCTCAAGCGACCGCTTCATGGCCTGTGAGAGAGGAGCCTCCTTTGGCTACAACAATTTGGTGAGCGACATGCGCTCCTTGGCCATCATGCGTGAATGCGAAGTGCCCATTGTGTTTGATGCCACCCACTCGGTCCAATTGCCTGGCGGTCTAGGCACCAGCTCTGGGGGTCAACGCGAGATGGTTCCCGTGCTGGCTCGCGCAGCCGTGGCGGTGGGCATCAGTGGCCTCTTTTTGGAAACACATCCCAACCCCAAAGACGCTTTGAGCGACGGACCCAATGCCGTGCCCCTCCAACACATGAAAGCCCTGCTTGAAACCTTGGTTGAACTCGATCGAGTCACCAAGCGCCAGGCATTTTTAGAAAACGACTTCTCCGCATAAACCCCAAACAACCGGTCCTCTTGGCACATGAAGAGCC
>CAIMNS010000278.1 GCA_903842945.1 uncultured Burkholderiales bacterium | reverse complement strand
TGTTTCCTTTAAGCCTCGATGAAGACGATCACCATAAGTCGATTCAACAAGTAAGACATCTGCTGATTCAATGAGTTTTAGGCTGTATTTCCAAATAGTTTTTGCTTCATATTGCGGTGTGTTGGGAGAGCGGGCAGGGTGAAGTAGCCAAGTTTCAAGATGCTTGTCGTCCTTAAAAGTGATGATCAACCCCTACTAGAAGTCTGGTGGCCTCTTGATAGGGTTTTCACACTGATTCCTTTGAAACTATGTTGTAAGGTGTGATTTTTAAACTTTTGAATGAATATTTTGAGAAGAATATTCGCCCTTGGAAAACAAGCTGTCTGTCGGGAATTTTTTAAGGACTCGTTTGTAAGCTCCTTTTTACTTACCGTACATTCTAGTTTTGTTCAATCTGATCCAATGGAGACCGGTACTTTCGCCCCTTGTGTAGATATTTGGCTAGCTTTAAACTAAAAATAGTAAATTATGTCTGATCCAATCCCCCGTCGAAAATTAGCAGCCATATTGGCCGCTGATGTGGTGGGCTTTAGCTTGAAGATGGGAGAGAACGAGGACAGAACCCTTAGGAATTTAAAGGCTTGTAGAGCCATCACTGACGAATCCATCAAGAACCATCACGGTCGAATCTTCACGACTGCTGGCGACTCGGTCATCGCGGAATTCGCTTCTCCTGTGGACGCAATCATTGCTGCTGTTGAATTCCAAAAAAGCATCATGGCTAGGAACAACGCCTGTGCAGAGGAAGACCAAATGCAGTTGAGGGTAGGCCTAAACTTAGGGGATGTGATTGTTGAAGGTGATAATCTATATGGAGACGGGGTCAATGTGGCCGCAAGAATTGAGTCCAGTGCTGAGCCTGGTGGTGTTCATGTTTCGGCCAAGTTCTACGAAGAGGTCAGACGAAAGTTAGATCTGAACTTTGAGAGTCTTGGTGATCACTATCTTAAAAATATCGCTGACCCAGTTGCGACCTTTAGAGTGAACCTTGAATTAGAAGGTGTGAAAGCAGCACATTCTCATTCAAATAAAAACACACCCAACTCAATAAAAACCAAGTGGCTTATCGCAACTTCAAAGTTGCTGGATTTTAAAAAGGCAGTCTTTACATCAACACTGTTGGTCATTTTAGGACTTGCTGGGTTTTGGGGTTTTCAAAAAAGCAATCAACCCCTTGTGAATCCTCTTTCGATTGCTGTCATTCCTTTTGTGAACTTAACAGGCGATTCCGCTCAGGCTTATGTTGCCGATGGATTAACCGCCAGAGTGACGACCGATCTGTTTCGAATTAGAGATGCAGTTGTGATAGATCAAGGCAAAACGCTTAAGTTCAAAGACAAGGCCGTAGACAGCGAACAAGTTGCCAAGGAGCTTGGAGTTCGATTTTTGCTGCAAGGAGACGTGCAAAAGAATGCCGATAAGATTCTTATCAATGCAAAGTTGACAGATTCAAGTTACAACAAGCAACTTTGGTCAGAAAGCTTCATTGGTGACATGTCCAACCTCTTTGCTTTACAAGACCAAGTCACCAACCGTATCAGCGGAAGTTTGGGCCCACGGATGTTGATTGCTGCAGCCAGCGAAAGCGAGAAAAGACAAAGCAATCCTCACGCTTCTGATTTAATTTTACAGGCTAGAGTTCTGTTAGAAAAAGGCTTTGATGTTGAAACCTTGAACCGAAGGGTTTCTTTTTATAGAAAAGCTTTGTTGATTGAGCCAGAAAACATTGAGGCCATGAGCGGTTTGGCCCAAGCACTGGGTCAATTGGCTCCACGCTCCCCAGATCAAGAACTGCGGGGTAAAAGATTTGAGGAGTCTTACAACCTTGCAATAAAGGTCAAAGACATTGATCCCTCCAACAGAGACATCTATTCAGCCTTGATTTTTTACTACCGTGAAAAAGGCGATCTGATCAGTGCCAAACAAAATGCAGAAAAAAATCTGTCTCTTAATCCAAAAAGCAAGGCACCCTATGTCACACTTGGAAATATACTTAACCAAAGTGGAGAGCCTGATAAGGCCATCACCGTTCTGACCCAAGGTATTAATTTGGATCCTATGAACCCCACAGACAATACGTTATCTGCTCTGGGCCGAGCTCATATGATTCTTGGGAATATCAATACCTCCATTGAGTGGCTTTCAAAAGCCAATCAAATCAATTCTAAGGTTTCACAGATTTGGGCCTATTTGGCAGTTGCCTATGCGATGAAGGGCGAGAGTGAAAAATCGGCATTGGCTGTTGTAGAAGTAAAAAAATTAAACCCTAACTCCAATCTCGATACATTAACTTTTTTTATCAAGCCATTGCCTGCAAGTCTTCCAAGCTACAAAGAGTGGTATCAAAAGACCTACTTGCCGGCTTACCGCAAAGCCGGTTTACCTGAGTAAGGTTCATTCAATCGATGAATTTAAAGATTGAATTTCTTCTTGGATAGATTGATCAATTTTTAAAATATGGCTAGCAGGTGAAGAAAATATAGCTGACTGCAAGAATATTTTTCGCCCCTGTTCTGTTCCAACTTGAGAATGAAGAGGTAGATCTTTGATTCTCCACTCTTCAGCAAGTTGACGACTCAAATCAAAGCCAAATTTCTTTGAACAACTTGCCAAGACATCTGATTCATTGATCAGAACGGTCGACCAATTCAGATTTAATTCGAATTTTTGATTTTTTATCAAATCATGATTTTGCTTAACAAACATGGGATCGGTGTGTCGAATTAAGTGTCTAATGTAGGCTTTGCTTTGCTCATTGATAGGAAAATAAGCCCAAATTGCATCCAAGGCCTCAAGTGTTTTGTTTTCAATTTCAAATTCGACCGTGTTAGAGCCACCCGGGTGCAGATAATCATGTGCAGTGACCGTGAAAATTAAAAGACTCATCCAATAGGCATCCAGGACACCGCTGCGCTCTCTTTCAATTGCCATTAAAACCGTCAAACCAGTCAATGCATCGCTGATATGCAGTCGATTGTGATAACTTGGCTCCCAGGAAAGAGGAGCGAATTTTTCGATGTTTTGGGCAATTTGTCTAGCGCATTCCAACAACTCTTTAATGGGTTGGGAGGACTGGTCCTCTAAACTTATCAGCTCAGAGATACAAGTCTTTAAAATTTCAGGTAAACCAATCCATTGCGTGCGCCAAGAATTTCTTAAAAATCCCAACGATGAATCTAAAATGCCAGGCCAATGATTGAGCTCTTCAATAGGGAGGTATTTTGATCGATCAATCGAAGCAAGCATTTTGAACGATTACTTTCTATTTTTTCGAAGTTCATTGGTCATGTTTTGTTGAAGAAGTAGCCCTTCAAAGATTGGTACCAATAAAGGTGAGGCCTTGTTTAAGAATGAGTTGGCCTCTTCTGTCGAGAGGACGATGCATGAGACCGAGTCTACGGCTTGGGTTGTAGCGCCTCGAATACCACCTCTTAAAAATGCTTGTTCGCCAAATGACTGACCTTCGCTTACTTTCGCAATAGAAATGCCATCTTCGCTGAGAATTTCAACTGTTCCACTTTTGATGAGATAAAGCTTATCTGCAAGTTGGCCATACTTAAAGATGACCTCACCAGGATTGAAATTGATTTCCTTGAAATTGCTCATGTCGTTGATTCAAAGTATCAAGCCAAAGATCGATCAACGATGTTGAAGAGAATCTTTTGAATGACGGTTGGGAGTTTTGGAATAATGTGAGAAATTTTACTCAACGGCAACACTCGAGCTTGAACTGCAGTGCTTGTGATGACTGTCTTGGGATAAACGATGCCCTTGATTCCTTCAGCCAGGCCAATGACAGATCCAGGTCCAAGGCGCTCAATCAGGTCTCCCTCAACACTTAAAAGTGAACCAGAAACAATGAAATAGGCGGAGGAGATGGTGTCCCCTTTTTGGAAAAGTTTTTTCTTGGGCTCAAAGGCAACAGAATTTAAATCTTTAGAGCCCCAAAGGCAAAAATACAGTCGTTCGTTGCTATTTAATTGACCTGACTCAAATATTTCCAAGCTTTTATTGGAGCTAGGATCCACCACACCTAAAGCATGAAGATGCTCAATGTCAACTTTAAAGAACGTTTTGATTTCTTCCAAAGTGCGGTTCCTTCTTTTTTATGAGCCAGTAAAAGAATTGTGTATTTTTCTAAAGATTAAACCACAGCTAAAAATATTAATCAATAAGTTCTATCAGAGTTTAAAGAGTCGCCGTAGCAATTGGGATTTTTTCATCGAGAGTTAGATTTCTACCCCATTTGAGTTACTTAATGCAGAGTGCTCAACAAGAATGAGTGCTTGACGATGATCCCTTTGATCTTTAATTGCATCCACTTTAGCTTGGTCACCCCTGGTGGGTACATTAAAAATATTCAATAGAATCAAAACCTTAACCAATTCATAGGAGTCTGGCCTTGGTTACTTCTGAACATTTGTGATGAAGTTATTTATCTAAGGGGTCTGCAAATATGGAGGTGTTAGATTAGATTCAGCAGATGAGGTTTGCAGGTTTTGAAATAAAAACCTAATTCAGCTTTGAAAACGCTTTCGTTCTTGATGGGAGATTCAATTCGTACTCAGTTGAGTCTGCATGAAACTCAAGATGGATGAGCCGAGCCTTTCGTCTGAGGTATCAAGACTCGCAATGATAGAGGTATGGTTATGGCCTTCAAGCCAACATATCCTTGGGGCCTTGCCGTTCAGCTGCGCAATGTGGCTAGCCAATTCTAGGCAGTGCATGTCAATCAATGGATTTTCGTACTCTGCAATGGCAAACATGGTGGGTACACTGTTTTTATCAACATGATTGATGGCCGAGCCTTGAGCAAATAAGTTTTGATCAAGGCCATAATAAGCTTCGACTTTTCTGGCGTTGGGGTTATCCAATCTGTTTTCGATTCTCACGCGTCCACTCACAATGATATGTCCCAATATGGGTGATGGTTTTTTTGCTATCGAGTTCAAACGATAGACATAATCACTAGAGTGGGCCGCACCAGCGGAATGTCCCATGATAAAAATTTTAGTGTCATCACCACCATAAAGATGGATGTTTTGATGCACCCACTGCATGGCCAAATCAAGGTCTTCAGTCGCACTTGGATATTTGAAGTCTGGTGCTAGTCTGTACTCTATATTGACGCCAACGAAGCCATGGCGGCTAAAGTACCTTAGCACATTGGAGTAAATTTCCGGTGTGCGGCTTTTGGAGCCGTCCACAAAGGCGCCGCCATGTAAAAAGATAAGAACAGGTGCGTTTTGGGCCAGTTCAGGTCGAAAGATGTCAAGCACTTGTCGCGCGTGAGTGGCGTACGCGATCTCATCGTGCTGAATTAAACCTTGCCGTGGACTTGTGGCCAAGATCTCAGAGTAAGCAGTCACCATTTCTTTCACATGGACGGGGACGTTCTCGCCCCAACGAGGGCCAATCGTTTTCATGCGATCGATGAGGCTTTGCGGAATGGTTGGCAATGTGGACATGCTTGATTTTGTGTTGAATGCAGAGTTCTAAAAGCTGATGCCTGTGAATCTTACTTGAGACAATTCTTCGATGGCATAGCGAATTCCTTCTCTGCCAAAACCTGAACGTTTAGATCCACCAAAGGGGTACATGTCCAGCCTGAATCGACTCGCTTCATTGACCCAAAGTGAGCCGACTTCAAATTCCTCAGAAAACTTCATGGCCATTTTTAAACTTTCTGTGAACAAAGCACCTTGAAGGCCAAACTCTGAGTCATTGGCCATTTCTAGTGCTTGATCTGCGTTTTGTGCAATGCTCACACACACCAAGGGTCCAAACACTTCGTCTCTCCAAATGGACGATTCTGGTGTGGGGTTGACAATGATGCCAGGACTGACGATGCAATCATGGCGTTTGGGTTCTAGTGCAATTTGCAGACCCCGTTCTTTGGCGTCAAGCACCATCTTCATGACACGGTCAGCGGTGGCAGAAGATACCATGGGCCCCACGTCGGTGGCCTCATCATAGGGGTCCCCCACCTTGAGTGTTTGAGCAGCAAGAACAAACGCTTGAAGGAATTCTTCAAAAACCGGTGCTTCAACAATGATCCTTTGCGCAGAAATGCATTGCTGGCCAGAGGCTTCAAAGGATGCCGAAGCTATTTTCTTGGCGGCCTCTTTGATGTTGGCATCTGCCAAAACAATGTTCGCTGCATTGGATCCAAGTTCTGCCAAGAATTTTTTGGCGCCGGCCGCTTTTGCCAACGCGTCGCCAGCGATGGTGCCACCTGTCAGAGTGACTGCCATGACCAGCGGGTTCGAGACCAGCTCTTGTGCTGGAAACTTGTCTCCAGTCACAACATTGAACAAACCTTTGGGTAAGCCAGCGTTATGAAAAATTTCGGCAACTCGTAGTGAAATTCTTTGTGCGGCTGGGTGAGGCTTGATGATGATGGCGTTGCCTGCTACGAGGGCAGGGGCTACTTTTTGCACGAGCAAATTGATCGGCGCGTTAAAAGGCGTGATGCCAGCAATGACGCCGTAAGGGTGTCGTTTGGTAAACCCCATTTTGCCCGTGCCGTTGGGGGAGGCGTCAACGGGAATAGTTTCTCCGCGTAGGGTCAAGGCCTCAGCTGCAGTGGCCTTTAAGAAAGCAACAGAGCGGTTGGCCTCAAAGCTCGAGGCTTTTTTGGGTTTACCAATGTCATGGATCAAGTTGTCAATCAACTCTGGCAAGGCTTGCTCAAGCCCCTTCGCGGCCGCGTTCAGCCAGTCAACACGTTGAGCTAGAGTGGACCTGCGGTGTTTCAAAAAAGCTTGTTGGGCACTTTGAACGGCCAGTTCGACACTTTGTTTACTGGCCTCCACCATCTGTGCATAGGGTTTGAGCGTGAGAGGAGAATCGATGTCGGTGCTTGGATCTGAGGTTTTGATAAAGCTGCCATCAATGAAGGGTTCTAAGCGAAGGATTGACATGTGTTTACAGTTTAGGAATAGAAGATTGTTTGATGACTTTTGTCCATTTGTCGATTTCGGATTTCATGAATTGAGAAAATTCAAGAGACGAGCCCCCCATTGGCTCAAAGCCTTGGTCGACCAAGGCCTCATGGACCATGGGGAGTTGTAATGCTTTTTGAACTTCTGCGTTTAATTTGTTCACAATTGGTGCAGGTATGCCTTGTGGCCCAACAAATCCAAACCAAGCCATGACTTCAAAACCCGGCAAACCACTTTCAGACACGGTGGCCACATCGGGCAACCAAGACAAGCGTTTGGCAGAGGTGACGGCCAGCAATTTAATTTTGCCAGCCTTGGCCAAAGAAATTGCATTTGGCGCATTGGGAAACATAAAGCTAACTTCATTTTTCATCACTGAATTCACTGCTTCAGGTGAGCCTTTAAAGGGCACGTGAAGTGTTTTGACACCAGCCATTGCGTTGAAGAGTTCACCAGACAAATGCATGGAGGTGCCGTTCCCAGCAGAAGAGTAGTTGATGGAGTCGATGGGTTTGCTCTTGATCCACGAAATCAATTCTTTCGTTGATGCGGTAGGTGTCTCATTGGATGCAATCAAAACATTGGGACTAGATGCAATGGCAATGATGGGGGTGAAATCGCGCAAGGCGTCGTAGGGCATCTTGGCGTAAAGCGCTGGATTGATCCCGTGTGAACTGATCGAGGCAAGCATGATGGTATAGCCATCTGGAGCTTGATGGGATGTGTACTCACCCGCGACATTGCCGCCTGCACCAGGTCGATTTTCAATGACGAAGGCTTGTCCCAAGGATTTTGACAATTGGTCGCCAACGATCCTTGCCAAAATATCCGATGTTGAGCCTGCAGATAGGGTCACCACAATTTTGACCGGTTTGTTGGGCCAACTTTGTGCCCACAAAGAGGTGCTCGTTGCAAAGAATAGAAACAGTGAGCCTATCAGATGGATCGTTTTTGATCCTTTGATTACACATGCATTCGAAAGATTGATCATGACCCATCTCCATTTTAAGATCCGTGCATTTTGCATGGGCTTCTATCAACTGTCAATCAAGTGCTTTTAAAAAAGACGCACCAAAAAATGTTTTTTTCTTAATCTTTTTTGGTGCTCGAGATCAGGGTTTGTATCAATATGGTGCGTGCATGGTAGCTATGATAATTTGATTGACCAGTTAGTAAATAACTGATAAATTAGTACTTGATAAAACTTTAATGGAGTCGTCATGGCCACCTCTCGTCACCCAATGCCCCCAGAATTAGTGGGCGTACCATTGGACAAAATATTCAATGACCACATTGGGCGCTTCAAAGACAAAACACCCGATTGGAATGCGTTTGAAGACGCCAAGATCGAAGGATTCAAAAGGGCACAGCACCGTTTCATTGGTGCCGGCGGTTCGGGCAAGCATAGCGACAACTCAGTAATTCCACCCAGAGGATTTACCTTGTCTATCATGTATGTTGAGCCTGGTCAAGGCAATGCTGCACACACCCACGAAGTGGAAGAAATATTTTTTGTGCTTGATGGTTTTTTGACTGTGTTTGTGGAAGATGAGGCGGGCAATCACCTCAAAACTCGGTTGGGTAAATGGGAATGCTTGGCGTGCCCTCCAGGTGTGATCCATGGTTACCAAAACGAAAGCTTGGCTCCTGTTTATTTCCAAGTGATGCTCGGCCGTGCAAAGCCCGAGGCCATGGGTTATTCTGATGATTCATTGTTTTCTCGCCGAGCGGATCACTTGAAATAACTTAGGTCTTGACAATTAAAATGCAACCCAAGGCAAGTCAAGTCAAAAAGTCTCGAGTCAGCTCTCAGATCACGCGATCAAAAATTTTAAGTGCTGCGACCGCTGAATTCGCTGAAAAAGGCTTCGACGGTGCGAGGGTTGATGACATTGCTCTCTTGTCGGGATTACAGAAAAATGTTATCTACTATTACTTCCAAAGCAAGGAGGGCTTGTTCACCGAGGTCTTGATTCAAACCTATTCAGCCATCATGGCTGTGCGTGAAAAGTCCAGCATTGACGGTCTTGATCCGATTGAAGCCATGCGAAAGTTGGTGTTTGCAACAGGTTTGAATTGGGGTCGTCATCCGGAATTTTTGCGTTTGTTGCAAAGTGAAAATATCTGTAAAGGTCGACACATCAAGGCCTCTGGAATCATCCCTCAACTCTACAACCCCTTGATCAAAGCCATCACCACGGTTTTGCAAAGCGGTGTTGATAAAGGTATTTTCAGGCCTGATGTTGATCCAATAGAGTTGTACATTTCGATCACATCTCTCTCAGCTCACTACGTCAGCCATCAGCACACATTTGATGCTATTTTTACCAAAAGACTGATGACCCCCACGCGTTTGAAAAATCGATTGGAACATTGTGCAGATATGGTGGTGCGTTACTTGCTAGTTGAAAAGAGATTGAGCCCTCAAAAAAATACTAAATCTATCGTCGGCTCGAAAAAGCCTAAAAAATCTTTGAAAGATTGAACATGAAAAAGCTCAAGGTCATCGTTTTTGAAGGCGTGCAAAATTTACCGATTTTTGCAGCCCAAGCTCAAGACTTTTTTAAACATGAAAACCTCGACATTGATTTGACCTTCACTCCTAACTCCTGGACTTTGAGAGATGGATTAAAGGACGGGCTTTACGATATTGCGCACACTGCAGTTGACAACGCGGTGGCCATGGTCGATACCGCTAATGCCGATGTTGCTGTCTTTATGGGGGGAGACAATGGCTTCAATGGCTTGTTTGTCCAGCCTGAAATCAAAAGCATTGCAGACCTACGCGCCCAGACTGTGTTGGTGGACGCCCCCAATACCGCCTTTGCCCTGGCCTTGTACAAAATACTTTCCCTAGAAGGTATGGAGTTGGATGCGAAAGATTATGAAGCGTTGTCAATTGGTGCCACACCTTTCAGGCTCAAGGCCATGCTAGAGAACAAGTCCTATGCAGGCGCGATCATGAATTTGCCGTTTCGTTTGCAAGCGGTCAAATCGGGTCTGGTGCACTTGGGGGATTTGGTGGATATTTTGGGCCCCTACCTCTCGACGGCGGGTTTTGTCATGCGAGGATGGGCGCAGCAACATGAAGTGGAATTGGTCGCTTACATCTCGGCCTATGTCAAAGGACTTCGTTGGGTTTTAGATCCGGTGAACAAGACAGCCGTGATCGAGTTGCTCAAGACGCAGTTGAAGTTGGAGCATGACGTGGCAACTGCTTCGGTAGAGATGGCCACGTCACCACAAGGTGGGCTGACGGTGGATGCGCACATTGATATGGAAGGGTTTGCCAATGTCTTGTCCATCAGAGCTGCCTTTGAAAAGAAGGACATTGCCCAGAAAGTGCAAAAATATATCGATACTCGTTACCATGAACGTGCTATGAATCAACTTGATCAATAAAGGTAAGCCCCATGCAGATTAATTTAAAGAATGTATTTTTTTCATGTGCCTTGTCTATGCTGGGTTCCATGCTTGCTGGCAGTGGGTATGCTGCAGAGCCTGCCAAGTTTCCCAACAAACCAATCAAACTCATTGCCCCCTTTGCCCCGGGCGGCGCTTTGGATGTGATTGCTAGAACGACGGGTGAGGTGATTTCTGAGCAACTTGGCCAGCCGGTTGTTGTTGAAAACCATGCGGGTGCGGCTGGAGCTATCGGCTCGGTCTATGTTGCCCAGCAAGCTCCTGATGGTTACACCTTGCTTTTGGGTGCAACGACCACACATGGCATCAATCCGGTTTTGCAAAAACTACCCTATGATCCGATCAAAGACTTTGCTCCAGTTTCATTGGTGGCCACGATCCCTCATATTTTTGTTGTCAATCCTCAACTTCCCGTCAACAATTTTACTGAGTTCCTTGCCTATGCAAAATCACGTCGCGGGCTTGCTTTTGGATCGGCGGGCAATGGCTCTCCACATCATCTGGCCGGTGAATTGATCAAAAATAAAACTGGTCTTGATGTGGTTCATGTTCCTTACAAAGGGTCAGGTCCAGCGCTGTCAGATTTGCTTGCTGGCCATATTCAGTTCATGTCCATCGAGTACACGGCCGTGGCGTCCCAACTCGCTGCGGGTAAGCTCAAGGCTTTGGCGGTAGAAACCGCACAAAGGTTTCCTGGTCTTGACTTGCCAACGGTGAGTGAATCCGGTGTGTCTGGCATTGACGTCACTGCCTGGTATGCTGTGTATGCACCTGCAGGAACTCCGTCAGAGATCGTTAACTTGCTTCAAGCTGCTATTGCCAAAGGCATCAATCAGGGCGCTGCACGAGACAAACTCGTTAAGCTCAATGCCGTCGTGGTGGGCAGTACCCCCGAAGCATTGACCAAGCACATGACACAAGAACTCACCCGTTGGGGAGGCATCATCAAATTGGCCAATATCAAGTCCGACTAATTAATCAACTTCCATTTATGAAATCTACCGACTTCAATTACATCAGTCCGCACAGCATAGAAGAAGCGCTGCAAATCTTGGATCAAACCGAAGGAGAGGTAAAAATCATCTCGGGTGGTCAAAGTTTGATGCCCATTTTGAATTATCGACTTGCCAGTCCCCAGTTGCTTATGGATTTACAAGGCATATCAGGCCTCAATCACGTCAACATCTCAGCGAGTGGCACCACCTTGGGTGCGCGTGTTCGCTGGGTTGATATTGAAGAGCACACCAAGCTTCGTGAATCTCAACCCTTGCTTTGTGCTGCGATTGATCATGTGGCACATTATCAAATCAGAAACCGTGGCACCATTGGTGGCAGCTTGGCTCATGCAGACCCTGCGGCTGAAATGCCAGGATTGGCCGTGGCTTTGGAGGGGGTGATCCATTTGGTGGGTCCTCAAGGCAGTCGGCGCGTGAACGCTGAAAACTTTTTTCTGGGCCAATTGTCAACTTGCATCGCCAGCAATGAAATTCTTATGTCCATTGAGTTGCCATTTTGGCCCAAGGATAGGGCCTGGGGGTTTTCTGAATTTTCAAGGCGCAAAGGGGACTTTGCGATGGCTGGTGCGGCCGTCTGGTTTGACCTCGATAAAAGCGGTGCTGCTTCGAATGTGCACATTGGGCTCATTGGCACAGGTGAAAAGCCCATGCGTTTGGTCGATGCAGAAGCAAAACTCAATGGCCAAAGACTCACGGGACACTTGGTTCTAGACGTGGCCAAGGAGTGCCTTGGACAGATGAGTTTTCAAAGCGATATCCAAGCCAGTGAAAAATACCGCCGCGCGCTGATGGTGGAAATGATTTCAAAAGCGTTTGCACAAGCGCTACAACCTTTAAATGATTGAATGAGAGCAAGATATGCAAGTCAAGATGAATGTTAATGGTCAAGCATTTGATGCCGACATCACCCCAAGACTCAATTTAGCCGACTGTATTCGCCATGAAATGCATCTGACGGGTACCCATGTGGCCTGTGAGCACGGTGTTTGCGGTTCTTGCACCGTGTTGGTCAATGGGGAGGCGGTTCGTTCGTGCTTGATGTTGGCCGTTCAAGCTAACGGCCAAACGATCGTGACTGTAGAAGGACTTTCAAGCGATGAAGAGCTCTCCGCACTCCAAGCTTCTTTTAGAAAGCACAATGCATTACAGTGCGGCTTTTGCACACCTGGATTCATCACCACTGCTCATGCATTGCTTACCAAAGAGCCTTACTGTGATGAAAACCGTATTCGAGAGGTTTTGTCGGGGAATCTGTGTCGTTGTACCGGTTATGTCCCGATTGTCCAAGCGGTGCTAGATGCTCGCGTGGCCTATCAAAAAGTAGGAGCGCATTGACCATGGCCCAACCGAATCTAAAACCTGTAGAGCGTCATGGCAAAAATGTGGGTTCTCCAAAAGAGAGGATCGAGGACCTGAGACTTTTGCGGGGCAAAGGCATTTATGTTGATGATGTGAAAAAAGAAGACGTCTTGCACGTCAGTCTTCTTCGAAGTCCGATGGCCCACGGTTTGATCAAAAGCATCGATGTTCTTGAGGCCGAAAAACTCCCAGGTGTGGTGGCCATTTTCACGGCCAAGGACATCCAAGAGCATTGCGGCTCCATTCCTCTGATCCCCATTCGATTGCATCCCAACCCCATTCTTGACGCCTACAAGCAGCCCGTGATTGCAAGCGATAAGGTGCGATTTGTCGGTGAGGTCATTGCCATCGTGGTGGCCAAGACAGCTGCCATAGCAGAAGATGCTATGGGAATGATTGCGCTAGATATTGAAAATTTAGATGTTGCTCACAACATCGAAGAAGCCAAAGCCAATGTGGCGAAGTTGTTTGATGACCCCAAGGGCAATTCTCCGCTCACTTATCGCTCTAAAAAAGGCAATGCCCAATTGGTCTTTGACAATGCAGCCTATACCAGAAAAGAGAAGTTCGTGATCCAAAGAATTTCTGCTTTGACGATGGAAACTCGAGGTGTTTTGGCGCAGTGGAAGGTCGACTCGCAAGAATTGTATGTCTTTGGTGCAGCGAAGGTGCCCTTTTGGAACAGAGCAGCTTTGGCCCAAATGTTAAGCATGGACAAAGACCATGTGCAGTTGATTGAAAACGACGTGGGCGGCAGCTTTGGCGCTAGGGGCGAGTTTTACACCGAGGATTTCCTCATTCCTTTTGTGGCGAAGGTACTTGGGGCAACGGTGAAATGGATTGAAGATCGTCTTGAGCACTTGATGTCCATGAACCAAGCGCGCGATTGTGACGCTGAGATAGAGATCGCCTGTGACCGTGAAGGCCGGATTTTGGGTTTTCGTGGTCACATGAATTATGACCTGGGTGCATACCCCAGAACCAATGGCTTGGTGGCCCCTAGAAACATCACGCAGTTTTTGACGGGTCCTTACAAGGTGGAGAACGTTGACCTTACTTGCGACATCGTCTTCACCAACAAAACTCCCAGTGGAACTTTACGTGCACCTGGTCGATTTGAGAGCAATTTCTTCTGTGAGCGTTTGTTGGAGTTGGCGGCCAAGGACCTAGGAGTGGATCCTTTAGAGATTCGAAGAAAAAATGTCCTGAGCCCCAAGGACATGCCCTATCCATTTCCAACGATCAGTCCTTCCTTGGTTGATCACACGGCAGATTCTGAGTGCGATAGCGGTGACTACCGAGAAACGCTTGACCGCTGTGTGAAAGATTTCAAATGGCGCGAACAACAGAACGTTCAAGGTCAATTGATTGACGGTGTTTATCACGGTCTGGGCTTGTCTTGTTTTATTGAGGGAGGTTCGGCTGGGCCGCGAGAGAATGCAAAGTTGCGTTTGGAAAAAGACGGTATGGTGACTTTCAGTGTGGGCTCTACGTCTGTGGGTCAGGGCGTGGAGACGGTGCTCACACAAATTGCGGCTGATGAGCTCGAGCTTGAGATGGCCGATATCGTCATGCTCCATGGTTCCACCACGCTCTTGCACGAGGGTTGGGGTTCTTACCACTCTCGTTCGACTGTCATGGGCGGCTCCGCGGTCACAAATGCAACAGATCTTTTCAAGCAAGAGGTGCGCGAGCGTGCCAGTGTGGTGCTCAAATGTGAAGCATCTCAGGTCAGTGTTGCCGCTGGATTTGCTGTCTCAACGCAAGGTGCGAAGGTGAGTTGGAGCGATCTTGTCAAAGACAAGCCCATCGAGGTCATGGGTACCTTTGCAAGCCATCACCACACCTATGCTTATGGTTGTGCCGCTGCTCATGTCACCGTTGATCCCAATACAGGTCGAGTCGCAGTTTTAGATTATCTGGTGGTTGAAGACGTTGGTCGTGCCATCAATCCCATGACGGTGCACGGTCAGTTGGTCGGTGGTACGGTGCAAGGCATGAGTGGCACTCTGCTCGAGCACATCGTGCACGATACGCAGGGGCAATTGCTCACGGGTTCTTTGGCTGATTATTTGATTGCCACAGCTACGGATTTCCCAGTGATTCGGGCCGTGGTGATGGAGCAATACCCATCGCCCCTTAATCCTTTAGGGGCCAAGGGCGCCGGCGAGGGCGGTACCATTTGTGTGGGAGGAGCCATTGGAAATGCCGTGGCTAATGCTTTGAGTTCCTTGAATCTTCAGCCTAACACCTTGCCTTTGTCACCGATGAGAGTTTGGGGTATGGTTCATGGGGAGTGAGCAAATCAAGCATCGACTCGGCCAATTATCAAAGAGGAAGCTTTTTATGTTTAAGCGTGTTGTGACTTCAGTTCATCTTGTGTTTTCTCTCCTATGCAGTCTTGCTGTGTTGTGTCCTGAAGCACTCGCACAGACAGTCAAGGCTTCTACTTATCCAACTAAATCTGTTCGTTGGATCATTCCTTTTCCTCCAGGCGGTGCAACTGATGCACTAGGGCGTTTTTTAGCACAAAAACTATCTGAAAGCTGGGGGCAGGCTGTTGTTGTAGAAAACCGCGCAGGTGCCAGTGGGACCATAGGGTCTGATATGGTTGCAAAATCCGCACCTGATGGGAGTACCTTTGTTGTGGGGACAACCTCCAGCCATGCGGTATCGCCTGCTTTGATTCCAGCGATACCCTACGACAATTTGAGAGACTTTTCGCCTGTTGCCCTGATCGCTACTTTCCCCAATGTGTTGATCGTCAATCCCAATGGACCAAGCACATTGATCGAATTGATTGCCCAACTCAAATCGAATCCAGGTAAGTTGAGTTATGGTAGTTCAGGAAATGGAAGCTCTACTCATTTGACGGCTGAGCTTTTTCAACAAGCAACTGGGACTTCAATGGTTCACGTGCCTTACAAAGGGACAGGGCCGCTGCTCAACGATTTGGTAGCGGGTCATGTGCTGCTGGGTTTTGATCAAATAACACCTATCCTTCCCTTTATTCAATCTGGAAAATTGAGAGCATTGGGTGTCGCCAGCCTTGAACGCAGTCCTGCTGCACCCGAT
Source organism: uncultured Burkholderiales bacterium (assembly GCA_903842945.1). GTDB lineage: Bacteria > Pseudomonadota > Gammaproteobacteria > Burkholderiales > Burkholderiaceae_C > Limnohabitans. The sequence continues at coordinate 6,413 of CAIMNS010000278.1, read as the reverse complement.
GTTCAGACCATCGCCGAAGCAGTCCCCGGTTTTGAGGCCATTGGTTGGATTGGTTTACTTGGGCCAGCAGGACTTCCTGCTGACATGGTGAACAAGATCAATACAGATATTCGTCGCATACTCCAAACGCCAGAAGCACAAAAAAAATTCCAAGACTTAGGTGCCAAAGCAGGCGTCTTGTCCCCTCAAGCATTTGCTGAATTTGAGAAAAAAGACACTGAAAAATGGAGAGCTCTTGTAAAAAGTGCAAACATCAAAGCTGAATAGTGGTGATAATAAATATTTAGTCCTGAGCATTTAGGCTTGAGATGGCCTTTTGTGGTTTGCGGTTATATTTGATCTTTCTCGGGCCCCTCTTTTTTGATCAAGGAATCATTGAGATCATTTTCAAAAGTAAACGGATGGCTTTGCCAAGATCAAGAAAAAGCTTTTACCTCTGCACCGATAGGGTGGTACGTTACTTGCAAGTTAGAAATGTCAGTCAAGAGGGGTTGGTTAAAATTTGATCATCCAGTCTGTGCGGTTATAAAGTAAGTCTTATTTTCCCTTTTAATCAAGGGCCAAGACTTTTTGTGAAAATCAAAATATTTATCAAAAATGGGATTCAACATGATGATTCTAAAAAAGTGTTCTTTTATTTTTCTCGCGGCTTTTTTGTCTTTGTCGGTTCATAGCCAAACCAGCGTTTACCCTTCTCAGCCAGTCAAGTTTGTTGTGACATTTACACCTGGTGGAGCAGCTGATTTAACAGCTCGAATCATTGGCGACTATTTGTCAAGACAATGGGGACAACAAGTCGTTGTTGAAAATAAAATCGGTGCTGGCGGCTCTATTGGTGTTGATCAGGTATTTAGAGCCAAGCCTGATGGTTATACCTTGTTGATTGCTAGCAACACGCATGCAATTAACCAAGCTTTGTACAGCAATCTGGCTTTTGATTTAAGAAAGGACTTTTTCCCAGTCGCATCTTTAACGTCTTCACCAATTGCATTGGCTGTCAATTCAAAGATGTCCATCAAGAATTTAAAAGAGTTCACAGCGCTACTTAGAGCCCAACCAGACAAAGTGGCTTATGCCACTTGCGGTATTGCCACTGCCCATCACTTTGCAATGGAGTTGTACAAGCATGCAACCAACACCATTGCAATTCATATCCCTGAAAAGGGTTGTACACCCGCTGTGTTGGATGCGGTCTCGGGTCAAGTTGACGTGGTTATTTCTTCCTTAGCTACAGTTCTACCTTTCGCGAAAGATCAAAAGCTTCGAATTATCGGACTGACATCGCGTGATCGCTCGGCATCCATTCCAGACGCTGTTCCATTCAGGGAATCAGGAGTTCCTGAGTTGAGTAACTATGATGTGGAGAATTATTATGGGCTATTGGCTCAATCAGGCGTACCCAAAGACATTTTGATCAAGCTAGAAGCTGATTTAAGGAAAGCGGTTGATGCGCCAGAAGTTAAAAGTAAATTGGCTGTAGCTGGTTTGGACGTCTTTTGGGGACAATCTACGCAATTCGGAAGTTTGATATCTTCAGATATCGATAAATTCAAGCGTGCGATTCAAATTGCCAATATCAAACCGGAATAGATCTTTTTAATTGGAGAATGTTTGTGAGTAATTTAAGAGTCAGCCTTGCTTGTTGTGATTACGACAGATGTAGAGCCATTTTTGATGGTCGAGCTCCCATCGAGGGGTGTGACGTCACAAAAGTTGCAATCGAGCCCGAGGAGGCCTTTCACCGAGCGTTTAAATTTCAAGAATTTGACATCAGTGAAATCTCAATGTCTAGTCATACATTGATGACGTCTAGAGGAGAAAACGCCTACGTAGGGGTTCCTGCATTTGTCTCAAGATTGTTCAGGCATTCTGGCATTTATATTCGAGCTGACAGAGGTATCAGCAAAGCCGCTGATCTGAAGGGTTTGAAGGTGGGCGTACCTGAATATCAAATTACAGCCAATGTTTGGATAAGGGGGATACTTTCAGAGTACCACGATCTTCAACCTACTGACGTGATTTGGAAGAGCGGAGGCCTAGAGGAGCCTGGAAGAGAAGAGCGAACAAAGTTAAAGGACATTCCTGGCGTCAATTTGTCCTCAATACCGCATGACAAATGTCTCAGTGAGATGCTTCTATCTGGGGAAATTGATGCACTGATCAGTGCCCGTGCACCATCGTGCTATCTGAATGGGGACGAACGAGTGACACGTTTGTTTGAGGATTATCCGCGTGTCGAGGCTGATTACTTTAGGGAAACCAAGATATTTCCGATCATGCACGTCATTGGTATACGCCGCGAATTGGCTGAAAGAGAGCCTTGGTTACCTGTGAGTGTGTTCAAGGCATTTATCAAAGCCAAAGAGCTGTGTATGTATGAATTGGGTCAAATTGGACATTTATTCAATTCACTGCCATGGGGTGTCCATGAGTTTGAAGCTGCCAAAAAATTAATGGGTGACGACTACTGGAGCTATGGGTTTGATAAAAATGCCCATGTTTTAGAAAAATTCACACAGTACCACTTTGAGCAGGGCTTGTCCTCTGAAAAACTAGATCCTAGAAAACTTTTTCACCCATCTACGTTAGATTTATCAAAAATTTGATGTATGAAGCCTGCTGCCTTTAACTACCATGCACCGACATCTTTGAATGAGGTTTTTTCTCTCCTTGAAAGCTCAACCAATCCAAGAGTGATAGCTGGTGGTCAGTCCTTGATGCCCATGTTGAATTATCGACTTTTAGAGGTTGATGATTTGATCGATATCAATGGCGTTAAAGACCTGTTTGGCATCAAACTTGTCAATGGTTCTGTAGAAATAGGTTCTATGACCCGACAGTTTGAAATCGCGGAGTCATCAATTGTTCAGTCGCATTTACCACTCATGGCAGAGGCCATCAAGTATGTAGGGCATGTTCAAACTAGAAACAGAGGGACCCTTGGTGGCAGTCTATGTCAAATGGACCCTTCTGCTGAAATGAGTTTGGTTGCTTGTTCCTACAAAGCAGAGTTGATCGTTGCAAGCAGCTCAGGTGAACGAGTTATTTCAATCGATGACTTTTGCGAAGGATACATGACGCCCGCTATCCGTCCAAACGAAGTTTTAAAGCTGATTCGTTTCCACCCTTGGAGCAAAGACAGTAAGTTTTCATTTTTTGAATTTGCTAGGCGTCATGGTGATTTTGCAATCGTTTCTGCCGCATGTTTGATGGAATTGAACCATGAAACCATCCAAAAAATATCCTTGGTTTTGGGAGGTATCAGCTCTCATCCGTTGCGCTTGAGTCAAATAGAGGAAGCCTTGATAGGTAAAAAATTAACTGAGCTAGATTTTGAACAATTGATCTCTTCGCATCAATTTTCAGAAATGCTTTCAGATAAACTTTATCCATCCTGGTACAGAGAGCACATATCGAGGGTTTTGATTTCTAGGGTTTTTAAATCCGCTTTGAATAGATCAACACATTGAACATGAATTTGAAAACTAACAACATCAGTTTGACCATCAACGATGAGCCTCATCATCACTCAATTGAGTCAAGGGTCAATTTAGCAGATTTTTTGCGACATGAATGCAACCTGACAGGAACTCATGTTGGATGCGAGCATGGTGTTTGTGGTGCTTGTACTGTTTTGGTGAACTCAAAGCCCGTTCGGTCATGTTTGATGTTGGCTGTTCAAGCCAACGGTTCAAATGTAAAAACAGTTGAAGGTCTGGCGATGGATGGAAAGTTGAGCGCATTACAAGAGTCGTTCTGGGCTGAACACGGCCTTCAGTGTGGGTTTTGTACCTCTGGCATCTTGATTTCTCTCACCGATCTATTGCAAAGAAACTCAAACCCCAATGAAGCAGAAATTCGAGACGTTCTATCTGGACATCTTTGTAGGTGTACTGGCTATCAAAATATAGTCCATGCTTGTTTAAAAGTCGTGAGCGACATCAACGGTCAACAATTGAAACAATGAAATGAATTCACAAGTAGATCATCAAACGAGAGTGATTGGATCAAGAGTCAAGCGCATTGAGGATCCTAAACTCTTGATCGGTAAAGGGTGCTACCTTGATGACATCAAGATCGAAAACACCCATCATGTGGCTTTTGTACGTAGCCCATACGCGCACGCAAAAATTCTGTCTGTTGATACAACAGAAGCTAGAAAGTTGCCTGGTGTGGTAGGCGTCTACAAGGCCAGTGATCTTGAAAGTTTGGTGACCTCTTTAAGAATGCCACTTGGTTTTCCAACCAATGCATTACCAAAAAATATCACACCTTTTGTTCTTTGCCCAGAAGAGGTTTGCTATGTAGGTGAGGCAATTGTCATGGTCGTTGCCCGTTCAAGGCACGTTGCAGAGGATGCTGCTTCTCTTGTTCATGTGGACTACCAACCCTTGGGGCTGATCTCTGATATTCGCGATGCTCTTGAGACCCATGCACCTTCAGTTCGATCTGAGAGTCCTAGCAATGAAGTATCCAAGTTCACCATTTCCTATGGGGATACGAGCCATATTTTTAACCATGCGAGTGTCATCGTTCAAGAGAAGTATTCTACGCACCGTGGTGGTGCGCATCCAATTGAAGGAAGAGGCGTTTTGAGTCAATACGGAGTCAATGGTGAGTTGACTGTTTGGTCATCAACACAAATGTCTCATGACTTGCGAATGATGCTTGCTGACTTGATGGGAATGGATGAAAACTTGGTCAGAGTGATTGCTCCTGATGTAGGAGGGGGTTTTGGTTGTAAATTTTTGGTCTATCCTGAAGAAATTGCTGTTTCAGTGGCCGCCAAGCATTTGGGTGTGCCCGTGAAGTGGAATGAGGACAGAAGTGAGCATTTTGTGTCTTCTATTCAAGAGCGAGAGCAGTTTTGGGATTTAGAAATAGCCGTTGATCATGATGGGGTTATTTTAGGTATTCGAGGATCCATGATGCATGACCAAGGCGCCTACACGCCACAAGGTATCAATTGTCCTTACAACGCAGCAACAGGGGTGACTGGGCCCTATAAAGTACCTTCCTACCATTTGGATGTGTCTGTTAGAAGTACCAACAAGGTACCAACCATACCTGTTCGAGGAGCAGGGTATCCGGAGGCTGCTTTTGTCATGGAGCGCTTGCTGGATAAAGTTGCATTGAAATTGTCTCTAGACCGTGCACACATTCGTGCGATCAATTTGGTGAAAACCGAAGAGATGCCCTACACAAAGCAAATTAAAAACAGAGCTGGTGCACCGATCATATTGGACAGTGGAAATTATTTGCATTGTCAAAATTTAGTGTTGGATAAAATTGACTATGTCAATTTTAAGAGCAGGCAATTACAAGCTCGGCAAGAGGGACGTTTTATAGGCTTGGGTTTTGCGCACGGTGTAAAAGGAACAGGCCGAGGTCCGTTTGAATCAGGAACGGTCAAGATTGCACCCTCAGGAAAAATTTCAGTCTTCACCGGTGCCTTAGCAATGGGGCAGGGTCTTAAAACTGCATTGGCCCAAATATGCGCGCAGCAATTTGGAGTTTCTCCAAGTGAAGTTGAAGTGATTTCGGGTGATACGAATTTTGTGTCGATGGGATTAGGTGGTTTTGCAAGCCGACAAACGGTCACGGCAGGTTCATCGGTCCATTTGGCTGCTGTATCCGTAAGAAAAAAAGCTCTTAAAGTCGCTAGCCAAATTCTAGAAGCCACAGAGGAAGATCTAGATCTAAAAAATGGTCTAGTTTTTGTTAAAGGCACTGATAAGTCAATCACGCTGGGTGAAATATCAAAGAAATTAAGGGGCGTTCCTGGCTATGCACTTCCTCCTGGAATTGAGCCTGGTTTAGAAAGTATTGAGCATTGGCAAACCGAAGTTTTGGCCTACTCACATTCATTTCATGCGTGTGAAGTGGAGGTTGATGTTGGAACAGGTGGAATTAAAATATTGCGCTACATCGCGCTTCAAGACAGTGGAAAACTGATCAACCCAATGATCGTCGAGGGACAACTTCACGGAGGTATAACTCACGGAATTGGTAATGCTATTTTTGAATACATGGGCTATGACTCTGAGGCGCAACCCTATACAACAACCTTTGCTGATTATTTGTTACCTACTGCTACTGAAATACCTAACTTTGAAATCATGTTCCATGAAAGTCCATCTCCATTCAACCCACTTGGGGTCAAGGGCGTTGGAGAAAGTGGAACAGTACCTGTTGTACCAACCATTTTTTCTGCTATAGACAGTGCGCTAGAGGATTGGAACGTTCATTTAAACAACTCTCCTGTGTCTCCTGTGAACATCATAGAGAAGATCCATAGTTGATATCTTGGTTGATTAAATTTTTATTTAAATGAAAAATATATAAATGAATCTATCTTCAGATGGTTAAATCTCCTCGCTATTACGAAAGTTTAGATCTTAAGTCTCTTTGGG
>CAIMNS010000277.1 GCA_903842945.1 uncultured Burkholderiales bacterium | reverse complement strand
TGCAACAAAACAATGTGAAGAGCCGACTTGTCAATGCGGGTGTGGAGCCAGCGTACATGACACCTGAGCAGTTTCAGGCTTTCATTGCCGAGGAGATGAAGCGATGGGAGGTCATCGTCAAACAATCCGGCGCGCGTTTGAATTAGGGAAAGATCATTTTTCGAGCTGCATCATAACTTCCCAATAGGTAGGTGGGACTTGAATTTTGGTCCATCATGGACTTTATCAAAGTACACTTGTTGGATCGTTCATGTCTTGCTGAGCTTTTCAGCAAGGTGCTCAGCGTGGTGAGGTTTTTTGCTGAATTAATTTGTTAAATGGAGAGAACAATGGGTCCTATTTTGAGTCGATGGATGGCAAGCTTGATGTGTTGTCTACCCTTTGCGGTGTTCGGGCAGTCCTATCCTGAGCGACCCGTCAGGGTGGTGGTGAGTTATTCCGCTGGGGCTACGAACGACATTGTTGCTCGTCTAGTTGCCCAACGATTGAGCACGTCTTTCAAGCAAAACTTCTTCGTCGAAAACAGGGTAGGGGGCAACGGCACCATTGGTACGGGATTTGTTGCCAAGGAAGCTGCAGATGGCTACAACATCTTGCTTGGCAACACCAGTACCTTGGCCATTCATCCCAGCTTGTTTCCATCTCTTTCATACGACCCCACCAAAGACTTTCAGGCTGTCTCCATCCTTGCGGAGTCACCCACCGTCTTGGTGGTCAATTCCGCCTTGCCTGTTCAAACGGTGAAAGAGTTGGTGGCTTATTCAAAAGCGAATGCCAAATCTGTTGCCTACGGCTCACCTGGAGCGGGAACACCTTTTCACTTGTCTGGAGAGTTGTTCAACAGCCAAACGGGCACCACCATGTTGCATGTGCCTTACAAAGGCGCTGCGCCGGCGGTGGTTGATTTATTGGGCGGACAAATTCAAGTCATGTTCGATAACTTGCCCAATGTTTTGAGCCACATTCGCAGTGGAAAATTGCGCGCTTTGGCGGTGACTTCCGATGCCCCTTTGAGTCAGCTGCCCGATGTGCCGACCATCGCCAAGGCCGGCTTTGCTGGCGCTGAGTCGTCATCCTTCTTTGCATTTGTGGTGGCCAGGGGAACACCACCTGCCATTGTCCAGACCTTGAGCAATAAGATAGCCGAGATCATGCAAGAACCCGCCATCAAGGCCCAACTCACAGATTTGGGCGCCATTCCCGTTGGCAACTCGCCTGCTCAAGCATCGCAGTATTTGAACGAGCAGGTGCTGAAGTGGACAAAAGTGGTCAAAGCCTCGGGCGCCAAAGCAGACTTGTAAGTGAGCCTTTCAGCCCCTCTTTTGCGTGGGGTTAAGGGTAGCGCTTGATGTTGCCAGTTCCTTGATCCGTCAAGGATAAGTTTTTCTAATCAGTGCGATTATTTTTTCCCGTGAAGTACTTCGACCAAAGTTAACCCAACTGTGTCCTGACACAAGTTTTTGGTCGACATGAGTCAGTGATTTTTATTCCCACACACATGCGGCTTGAACCCATCTTGTTTTTTTTGGACTAGGGTTTTCCTATGGGTTGAAGTGGCTCAATTTTTTTATTCAAGAAAATATCTACAGTAAGATCATGTAAAGTATTGCTTGTTCATTGAAAACGTTCTTGATGGTTTCATGAACTTTTTTAAAACAGGAAAGCAGGTTGATATGTCCCTCTCACTGCGTGTAAACAACACCTCACACAACGTTGATGTCGAACCCGAAACCCCTTTGCTTTGGGTCATTCGTGACAGCATCGGCTTGACGGGAACTAAATTTGGCTGTGGCATTTCACAGTGCGGGGCCTGCACGGTTCATATTGATGGCCAGCCCACAAGATCATGCGTGACCCCAACATCTTTTGCTGTAGGTAAGCAGATCACCACCATCGAGGGACTGTCCAAGAACAACAAGCTTCATGCACTGCAGCAGGCTTGGATTGAGGTAGGCGTTCCACAGTGCGGCTATTGCCAATCCGGTCAGTTGATGTCCGCTGCTGCCTTGCTTGAAAAGAGCAAGAACCCCACCAACAGCGAGATCGACTCGGCCATGGCGGGTAATTTGTGTCGCTGCGGCACGTATTTGCGAATTCGTGAAGGCATTCATCGCGCTGCCAAAATCATCTCTACCTAAGGCAAACACCATGACTGTTCAAAGCCTCTCTCGCCGCAATTTCATCCAAACCAGCGCTGCGATCGGTGGTAGTTTGGTGCTTGGCTTTTACATGCCCACTTCCAAAGCCGCCACCATCGACTCCAAACCATGGACTTCACCACCTCAAGGGTTTGAGGTCAACGCTTGGCTTGCCATCGGTGCTGACGGTACCACCACCATTCGAGTGCCTCACACCGAAATGGGCCAAGGTGGACTGACGTCCGTGGCCTTGTTGATCGCAGAGGAGCTTGATGTCGAGTGGAGCAAGGTGCGTGCCGTTTTTGCCGATCCCAATCGCCATCTGAGAAACAACAACGAATACAAAATCATGAGTACGCATGGTTCTCAATTGGTCGCGCTTCAGCATCCACATTTGATGCAAGCTGGTGCGTCAGCAAGGGAGCGACTCAAGCAAGCCGCCGCTCAAACTTGGGGCGTTCCGCGTTCCTCCATCCAAGCTCGCCTTGGGGTGCTCACTGCTGGCAGCCACAAAGCAAACTACGCTGATTTTGCGTCGCTTGCAGCCACCGTCAAACTCGATAAGGAGCCGGAGATCAAGAAGCCAAGTGAGTGGTGGTTGCTCGGCAAGGGACACCAAAGGCTGGATATTTCAAACAAAGTTGATGGCAGTGCGCAATATGCTATGGACATCCGTGTTCCAGGTATGGTGTACGCCGCCGTGCGGGCATGTCCAGTCCCATGGGGGAGCTTAAAAAGTTTCAACTTTGATGCCATCAAAGCTCGCCCAGGCATCATCACCGCGATTGCGTTGCGCGCAGTGCCTGGTAAGCGCGGACAACCCGATATGCAAGATGCAGTCGCGGTCATCGCTGACTCATGGTACCGAGCTAAGATGGCACTTGATCTGTTGCCCATTGAATGGGAGTTTGGCGAGAGTGCCAAAGCAAGCTCATCAAGTTACTTTAGCGAAGGACGTAAATTTTTCGATGTGCCAGGTACCGTGAGCGGTCCACCCGATCCCAAAGCAGCTGAGATCATCGCCAAATCAAAACGGGTTGTCACGGCTGAGTTTCAAAGACCTTTTGAGACCCACGCTCGCATGGAGCCCATCAACGCAACCGTGCACGTCCAAAAAGACCGTGTCGACGTGTGGTCGCCTACCCAAGACCAGTCGGTCGCCATTCAGTTGGTGGCTGAGCAAACGGGGCGAGACCCCAAAGATGTCTACGCACACACGATGTTTCTAGGAGGAGGTTTTGGTGGCAATGGAGCCGGAGGTACGGGCGTGACCCGTCAGGCGGCTGAGCTTTCAAAGCAGCTTGGACGACCCGTCAAAGTCCTTTGGACAAGAGAGGAAGACCTGGCGCAAGATAAACAGCGACCGCTGTCCATGTCTCGTTTGTCAGCATCCATTGGAGAGCGAGGTCTGCCAGAGGCGTTGACTAGTCGAGGTCTGTGGTACAGCATGGATGGCCTCAACCAATTCGGTCCGGCTACGGCCGATTATGGCGTCTTCAACATGCCCTATGAGATTGCACATCGGCACCATGAGCGCCATAACTTGAAAACGCACATACCCAGTTCCACGCACCGGGCTCCTGGTGCGAATCAACATGCATTCTTTACCGAAGTTTTTGTCGATGAGATGGCTCTCGAAGGTGGCTGGGATCCACTTGAGTGGCGCATCGAAATGACCAAGGGCAAGGCGGACTACCAGCGTGTGTTGAACATGCTTAAATCCAAATCAAACTTCAGCACCAAGCTACCCAAGGGTGAGGGCATGGGGGTTGCCGTGGCGCACTGTCATGGCACGATCGCAGCGGCATGTGCGACCGTGACCGTCAGCCGGCGAGGCGTCTTGACCGTGGAGAAGGTGGTGATTGTTTTGGACAGTGGACATGTGATCAACCCACACGCGGCCAAGGAGCAGTCAGAGGGGTCGGTTTGTTGGGAGCTTTCCCATGCTTGGATGGGCGGCTTGAACTTGGAAAACGGGCGTTTCGTCAACACCAATTTCAACAGCTACAACTTGCTTCGCATCGATCAGATGCCAGTTGTTGAGACTCACTTTGCATTGTCAGGAGGCGCCAAATGGGGCGGGCTGGGTGAGCCTGCTGGCCCACCAGTGCCTCCTGCCGTTGCAAATGCCATTTTTCATGCCACGGGAAAACGCATCAGATCAACGCCCTTTAGACTGCAAGATTTGAGTTGGACTTAGCGACAATGGATCAGCCCATTTGCATGTAGGCATAGCGCAGATTGGTTCGACCTTCGCCATGCAAATCGTATTCGGCATGGGCACGGGCCACGAAGTCGTGCGCTAAGCTTGCGAGCTTTTCTGCGTTGAAATGGTAAAGCCGGGAAGGGTCGATGTCATGGTGATCGCTCATCTCTTTGCCTTGATCGTATGTCATTGACAGGCATTTTTGAGCCTCGATTCGCTTGAGCAGGAGCGCAAACCCTTCCATTGTAGATTCAGCCGAGGGCGTCTTCATTTTGGTCAATACCTAAAAAAAGGCGTTCTCTCCACCAACGTCCCCAATGAAGAGCGGTTATAGGCGCCTTGCGTAAAAGCTGAGGATCAAGCTTTGCTGTAGACCGAGGTTGCTGCTGATTTGATTTTCTCTTTGCGATGTCGCCAAAACAACCAGCCGCTGATGGTGAGGTTCAGGAAGTTCCAGGCCAAACCGTTCAAAAAGGCAGCATGGTAGGAGCCGCTCATGTCGAAAATCTTCCCTGACATCCATCCGCCTAGCGCCATACCTACCAAACTGGCCATGATCACAGAGCCTACTCGTGCACTTGCTTCATTGGGTGGGAAGTGCTCTCGGATGATGATGGCGTAGGAGGGGACAAGTCCTCCTTGAAACAATCCAAACAAGCCTGAGATGATGTACAAAGATACCAAGCCGTCAAAGGGAAGAAACAACAACAAGGCCACGCCTTGTAGAGCTGAGCCTAGAAGAAGCGTTGATATGCCTCCAATGCGGTCGCAAATCCAACCAGAAATCAATCTGCTCAAGATGCCGCAGGTCAACATGACAGAGAGCATTTCTGCCCCTCTAGCAGTTCCATAGCCCAGATCGCCACAATAAGCGACGATATGCACTTGTGGCATCGCCATGGCCACACAACAAGCGATTGCTGCCATGCAAAGAAGAGTTTGTGCTTGTCCCATCTTCAAGCCAAAAGGGCGTGGAACGGTTATTTCAGCAGGGTGAGTGTTGGAGTCGGTCAAGGCATCCTGTGTTTTGACGAGTGGTGGTCGCTGCCTCATCGCCAGTGAAAGCAAGGCCATCCCCAGTCCACAGCATAGACCCAGGTACATGTAGGTTGTTCGCCACCCAATGGTCTCTATGCCCCACTGTGCTACAGGTGGCCAAACGGCGCCAGCCACATAGTTCCCGCAGGCGCAAATAGCGACTGCCAGCCCCCGTCTTTTGTTCCACCACAAAGAGGTATCGGCCATCAGAGGTGCGAACGTGGTGGAACTGCCCAATAAACCTAAAAGTAGGCCATGTGAAAGCCCAAAAATCCAAATGTTGGGTGCCATGCCCGCTACCGCAAACCCGCTAGCTACTGCCACAGAGCCAATCAATAGCACAGGTGAAATACCAAACCGGTCTGCCAATTTTCCAGTCCACATGCCGCCCAAACCAAAACAAATCATCATCATGGTGTAGGGAAGAGAAGCATTTGCTCGACTGATACCAAATTCGGCTTGTACTGCGGGCAATACCACCGAAATCACATACATGCTGCTGCTGCCTAGCGTAACAAGACAAAGTGTAGTGAGCAGTCTCCAAGCGGCGTAAGGTGAGTCAATTAAATCTTCTGAGGCTGGGGAGTGATTCATCCTCTGAGATTAGCATGCAAGGAGCACAAGTGGTTTAGGGTTTACGGAAACAAGATCCATTAACTTTCTTGAATTGGACTTCATACAGTATCATTAATCTCAGACAGGAGACTCATAATGAGTCGTGTGAATGAGTATTCAGCATCAAATTGACGCACTGCTTTAGAATTAAGTGCAATTATCTAAGTGTAGCTTTCCCAACCAAGGTCTTCCCAAATTGAGATGAGCATTCTGCCTCACCAGCATCATCGATTCGCACAGTCAGTTGATCACCAGGGCAAACTGGGGCTATAAATTTAACCTGTAATTGCCCTTGATAGTGCCAGTCTTTGCCGTATTTTTTTGCGGCTAAATCCGAAACACATGCCGTATACATCAATCCATGACCAAGTGTTCCTCTAAAACCGCAATCTTTGGCGTACTTGTCGTCATAGTGCAAGATGTCGTTATCTCACTTCAAATATTCCTTTAATTAAGGGGAATTTTGGAGTTTTGAATTACCAATTGCCATTTTTTTATATCTGCAAATAGTAATTCTTGGGTATCAGCTGTATTGAGTGAGAACGGTTCTGCATTCATATTTTTAATACTTTGAATAACTTCAGGTGAATTCATCGCTTCGGTGAAAGCTTTATTTAATTTAATGATAATGCTCTTAGGTGTTCCCGCTTTAACGAAAACTGCGTTCCAAGAAGTTACCTCAAAGCCTGACAAACCATTTTCTATCGCAGTTGGAACATTAGGTAAATTGTTAAGTCTTTGGTTGGATGCCACGGCTAAAGCTTTAATATTATTCGATTGAATTGAGGTATACACAGGTCCTAAAAAATCGAATGCAACATCGATATCCCCACTTTTTAATGCTGATAGGACTGAAGCAGTTGAATTGTAGGGAATTGTTTGCTCTTGAATATTAGCCAATTGCTTGAATAATTCAGCTCCTAAGTACTGAGTTGAACCTATGTTAATTGTTCCAAAGTTTAATAATCCGGGATTTTTTTTAGAGTAGTCGACAATATCTTTTATAGAATTAAACTTGGAATTTTGATTCGCAAATATAACGATTGAAAATCGTGCCATCGTTGTGACAGCTTCAAAATCAGTTTTCACATTGAAGGGTAGGTTCTTTACAAGGCTATAACTGATCGCTGATCCGTTTCCAATTAATGCCAATGCGTACCCATCGGCAGGCGATTGTAAGACGCTAGACAATGCTTGTACTCCACCTGCACTAGGCCTATTTTCTACGATGATTTGTTGCCCCAATATGGTACTGACTTTTTGAGTGACAACTCTCACGATTAAGTCTCCGATCCCTCCCGCTCCATTGGGTAAATAAAATTTAATTGCTTTTGAAGGATAGCTTTGCCCTAAACAAGTAGCGGATTTTAAAAATAAAGTTATGGCTACCATAACCATTAGGGAATTATGACGGTTCAACATAAGCATGAGATTAGACCTTACTAGATTAGGATTAATCTTAACAACTGAATCAGTAACATGGTTAGGGTTTTCGCTAGGAATTTATCATTTTCTACCCATTACTATGAATCCATTAAAAAGTTTAATGATTCACAAAAATGTCTTTAGCGATTTCGCCTTTGTCGCCTGCAATTGGTGTCAAAATTAATGGTTTAGATTTGAAATTGAAATTAGGTGCAGATACGATTGATGAGATCAAGCACCATTGGCATCAGCACGGTGTGATTTGTATTCCTAATCAAATTCTTTCTGAATCAGATCAAATTCAATTCGGTGAATACTTTGGAGAATTGGTGACCACTTTAGGTGAGTACAAAATAAGCACCTCACACTCTTCTATCATGTACGTTACCAATGAAAAAGAAAATGGTAAATACGTTGGGGCTTTACCGGATGGTGAAATGTTTTTTCATTCGGATATGTGTTATGTAGAAAAGCCTTCTATGGCCACTATTTTGTATGCCATCAATATACCTAGTGTGGGGGGAAATACTGTTTTTGCAAATATGTACAAAGCCTACGAAACTTTAAGTCCCGAAGTCAAGTCAAAAATTCAATCCCTTAAAGCTGTGAATAGCTATGAACCTGGAGAGAAGGCGACCATGAATGTGAGTCGAATTAAAGAGCCTTCGGGAGCCAGCGCACGGCGTTTTTCTCACCCAATGGTGTGTACTCATCCTGTGACCGGTAAGAAAGCACTCTATGTCAATCGTTTAATGACAGAAACTGTCGAAGATTTATCAAACGAGAAAAGCCAAGAATTGTTGGAATTTTTATTTGATCATCAAGAGAGTAAACAGTTCACTTATGAACATTGCTGGCAAGTAGGTGATCTGGTCATGTGGGATAACCGGTGTGTTCTTCATGCAAGACAAGATTTCAATGCGCAAGAGTTACGTAAACTCAGAAGAATAACGATTAAAGGCGATCGAATTCGATAGTCTTTTTATAAGGTCTAGATATGAATCAATGTTTCCGCAATTTTTTTCATTTTGCTCTTTTGATTGCTCCATTTTTATGGACCGATATAGCTTGTTCTGACACATTTCCGACTAAACCATTGCGTTTAGTCGTGCCTTACGGACCTGGAGGTGTTGGAGACTTGTCCGCGAGAATTGTTGCTCAAAAAATGAGTGAAACTTTGTCTCAACCTATTGTGATTGATAATCGTCCTGGTGCGGGCTTAATTCCTGGTACTGATTTTTTGGCAAAATCTGAGCCGGATGGATATACATTAGGAATTGTCGGTAACGGTCAAACACTAGGAAATACGCTATTTAGGAATTTACCGTTTGACATCACCAAAGATTTTACGCACGTCTCAACGATTGGATTTTTTGATATTGCTATTGTGGTCAATTCAAGCTCGAATATCAATTCAGTCCAAGATTTAATTAACCTTGCAAATCGCAATCCCGGGCAATTAAATGCTGGAAGTATCAATATTGGAAGCACGCAAAATCTTGCAGCTGAGCTTTTTAAGTCTACCGTTAAAGCGGATTTTACGATTATTCCCTTCAAATCAAGTGGAGAAGTAATTTCTGCGGTGATTGGAAAGAATATTGATTTTGGTGTTGAAATCTTAACCCCTTTGCTTGGCCCTTTAAAGGGTAACTCACTCAAACCCATTGTTTTGATGGGTAGGAAAAGATTCCCCGCTCTACCGAATGTTCCGACCATGTCAGAGAGTGGTTTCCCAGGCTTTGAGGCATCATCTTGGAATGGCATCTCAGCATCAGCAAGGACACCAAAGGATGTGATTGAAAAACTAAATAAAGCTGTACTCTACGCGTTGAATAACAACGAAGTTAGAGTAAAACTGTTGGATCTTGGCATAGAGCCCAAGGGGAGTTCATCGGAGGAGATGAAAGATCTGATAAGTTCTGATGTGAAGAAGTGGAAAGTTATCATCGAAAATGCCAAAATTGAAAAACAGTAAAGTTTAATCTCTTGCAACAAAATTTCTATTCATGAATCCAGATTTATTAAAACTAGATATTGCCATTGCTAGGTATGGACATACTTCCGCACTTTTGAGTGGGGATGTTCCTCTATCCGGGATCAATGCAAATTTTCTTAATATCAACCCCATTATTGCTGCTTTTAGGCGCATGGTTCGAGGCGTTGAGTTCGATGTCTGTGAGATGGCGCCGGCGACTTATATGATCGCAAGATCGATGGGGGCGCCGTTTAAGGCCTTACCGATCTTTATCATGCGTCGCTTTCATCACAGTGGATTTGTTGTTCAGCCCAAAGGTCCAGTTTTTAAACCTAAGGACCTTGAAGGTCGTTGGGCTGGTGTGCGTGCGTATTCTGTATCAACTGGGATTTGGACTCGGGGTATTTTACAAAACCATTACGATGTAGATATCAATAAAGTGAGTTGGATGGTCGATGATGAGGAACATGTTCAAGAACTTGTATTGCCTTCCAATGTTCATCATGTAAAGAGTGGAGAGAGTTTGGTCAGTTTGATGGCCAAGGGCGAACTTCAAGCTGCATTTTCGGGCCCAGCTGGGATTGGAAGAGCTGGTGCGCCAAAGGATGGATGGGATTCGAACTCAGCAGCTGAAGTTGCTTATCCTGAGCTTTTCCCAGATCACCAAGCCATTGAGAAGAGCTGGTATGACGACACTAAAATTTATCCAACTCATGGCCTAATCGTAGTCAAGGACAGCTTATTGAAGGAGCATGCATGGATTGCAAAAAGTTTGATGGATGGATTTGAAGCTTCCAAGAATATCTATACAAAGAGAATCCTTAATGGTGATTGTGAAACCGATATTGATAAAAACTACTTCAAACTTTCAAAAATAGTGGGGGACCCTTTGCCTTATGGGGTTAAAGCGAATTTACCAGCTATTGAGGCATTGATGAAGTATTGTTATCAACAAAAACTTTTACCTAAGCAATATGATTTAGAGGAAATGTTTGTTCCTCTTTAATTTTCTTTTTTTCATTATCTTTTATAAATCATGACCAGTAATATTCGCGATATTCATCCTCACATTATTTCAACTGATGAGATCAAATACCCTAGAGATCCTCTTGGGGGAACGCAGTCAACTTGGTCTCAAAGCAGGCCAACTTCGTGGCAACAATTATTGAATGCGATGGATGACGCAGGAGTCTCCAAATCTGCGATTGTCCAGGCCTCTACATGCTATGGTTTTGATAACTCCTATGTGGCTGAAGCAGTTGCGGCGAGACCTGACCGTTTTACTGGTGTTTTCTCAGTCAATATGTTGACTCCCGATGCACCTGAAAAAATTAATTATTGGTTTAAAAAGGGACTCACAGGTTTGAGACTTTTTACAACTGGAAGCACCATGCCTGGTCAATCCGATGTTTTAGGTGATCCGAGATCATTTGCAGGCTGGGAGGCCGCTAGAGATTTAGGTATTCCAGTTTGTGTACAAATGAAGCCAGAAGGGCTTGGTATGCTAAATACATTGATTCAAAAATTTCCGAATGTACGCATCATCATTGATCATTTTATGGGTGTTCCTCCTGAAGGTGGGCCTCCATATGCTGAGGCTGAGCCGCTCATGAGTGTAGCTAAGCACCCTAATATTTACTTGAAACTCACGATCATCACGGTTCGTCGATCCTACAAGGGACAAGCCAGTCCTGAGTCCTTTATCGGTAAAGTTGTCAATGCATTTGGTTCAGATAGGATTGCTTGGGGCTCTAACTTCCCAACTTCTGAGGGCACTTTGAAGGAAATCTTAAGTGAAAGTCAAACGGCAATAAATTTCTTGTCATCAAAGGATCAAGATAATATTCTTTCCAATACTGCAAAGTCTTTGTATCCCGCTTTGTAAATACCATGAGTTTTGAAAAAATCATCTCTGATCCATTTCCTTTAAAAGCCATGTTGGGAGACTATGATGTCACACACGCGTTGAGACATGGTAAGTTAAAGCTTAAAGATCGTGATATTGACTTTGCAGATGTAAAAGTTCCCAATACGGCTTTTAAAAGAACAGTTCGTGATTTGGAGTTTGATTTTTCTGAACTTGCAATCGTCACTTTTTTGCAGGCTAAAGAGGCTGGAATTCCTCTAAGTCTATTGCCCTGTGTAGTGGTCAGTCGCTTCCAACACCCCTACCTGATGTACAACACTAAGTTTGGAGAGTTAAAGCCGAAGGATATTAAAGGTAAGCGAATTGGTGTGCGTTCCTATCCGGTAACAACTGTGACTTGGCTCAGAGGGATGCTGATGCAAGAGTATGGAATTTTACCTAGTGATAATCACTGGTATGCCTTTGAAGCTCCCCATGTTGCTCAATGGAAAGATCCTTCTTGGGTTAGGAATTGCTCCTCAGATCAGGACATGCTTGAGATGCTAGAGAAGGGAGAGCTTGATGTGGCTGTATTGGGAAGTGCTCCATTAAACACTGATATCCAACCGGTTTTCAATCCACCAGAGTTATACAGCAAAGAGTGGGCGCAAAAGCACCAAGTCATTCAAATCAACCATATGATCGTGGTTAAAGACGAACTTTGTCAATCCAGTCCTGAAATAGTTGCAAATATTTTTGATTTATTTAAAGAGAGTAAAAGATTGATGATGCTTTCCAAGGAGTCTGCAGAAAATCTCAATATCGACTACCCTATGGGAATCAAAGAGGTCAAACCTCATTTGGAGTTTGTCATTGATTTAGTTAATCAACAAGGACTAACAAAAACTCGTGCTTCATTAGAAAGTTTGTTTCATCAGTCTACTTTTTTTGAATAGTTTTTTTACAGTTTTTTGCGATACCTATTTAGTATGCTTTTCAAAATAAAAGTATGCCTCGTAAATTCTAGTTGGTATGCATGTCCGATAAATTTAAATGCTTTTAAAAATTAAATTGATAAAACTACACCAAGATACAGGTACCAGGAAATTTAGACTTAGTGTTGTTGCGCATAAACTGAAGATTAGGCAATTAACTTTTATCTAAATTTTCATTTTGCGTTGAGTCATTTCAATGTAGAAATTTGTAGGAGATTCAGTGCTCCAGTCTAAGGTGTGATTTCTTAAATAAATTTTCCAACCATCTTTTGTCTTTCTCAATCTATCGAGGTATCTTAGACTTCGCATTAAAACTTTATCTGCTCCATTTTCATTTATAACGATAAAGGCAATTGCATTGGTTTCAGTTTCAGCCTCTGATAAATTTGTATCCAAGGAGATGAGGTTGAAATTTCCCATAAAGTGTGTTGTTATTTTCCATTCGCCACTTTTATGCCGATCGAACGTCACCAAAGAGTTCATCAATTGATCGATACCAACTTTATCTTCTTGTGTTCCTGGCCTAATTGCCGATCTGCCATCGTATTGCGAAACCACATCTTTTGTAAAACAATTTCTAACAAGGTTGGGATCAGACCGATCAAGTCCTAAAAAATAATTTGAGATGACTACTTTGATGTCATCTTTTGCAACAAGATAGTTGAGATCTTTGGTTTGTAACATATGTTCTCTTAAATGAATTGATCTTATTTAAATCTAATTGTTAATCGATTTGAATCGTTGCAATCTTTGATAATCTTTTTACTTTTTCAATTTCAATTTTTATGAAATTTTCAAATGCAGTTGGATTGCTTGCAACCACATCGGTGCCTTCGTCATTCAGTCTTTTCTTTAGCTCTGGCAGCATCAAAACTCTTGAGACTTCAAGTTGCACTGAGTTAATGATGCTTTGAGGTGTTCCCGACTTGGCTACCAGGCCATACCATGTCATGGCTTCAAACCCAGGCAATGAGCTTTCCGTGATCGTTGGTATTTCGGGAGAT
>CAIMNS010000276.1 GCA_903842945.1 uncultured Burkholderiales bacterium | reverse complement strand
GCTCCCAACACGGGTTCTTGCTCATAAACATCCACCGCTGCAAAGCCAGGATGACCCTTTTGGAGGCCAGCCAAAAGGGCACCGGGCTCAATGAGTTCTGCACGACTCACGTTCACCAAGATCGCGTCTTTTTTCATCATGCCCAAGTCACTGGCTTTGATGAAATGCTGGGTCTCGGGCGTGAGCCTGAGTTGAAGCGTCAAAACATCACAGGTTCGAAAAAATACTTCTCGAGATGAGGCCGTTTCAAATCCAGCCGCTTGGGCTTTTTGCATGGTGCTCTCACGACCCCAAACCAAGGGTTTTGCACCAAAGGCTTTAAGCAAGTGGCTCAATTGCCCACCTAGACGTCCAAAGCCCAAAATGCCGACCGTTTTACCCCACAGTTGGCGACCCACGCTACCTTGCCATGAACCGCTTTTAAGGCGCTCAGCCTCGTTGACCAAATTCCGTAAGCTTGCCAAGATCAGCAGCATGTTGAGCTCAACCGTGGCTGCACCCGAGCCGCTTCCTTCGCACACCTGGACACCATGCCGATGACAAGCCTGAACATCGACGTGGTAATTGATCTTTCCCGTTTGCGACACCAATTTTAAATTGGGCAATCTGGCCAAAAGCGCTTCATTGATCACTGTTCTTTCGCGGGTCAGGACGATGACGTCGGCATCGATGAATCTTTCAACCAACGCATCGATGTCCTTGACCGTGTCGTTGTAGATGGTCACTTTGTGGTCTTTTAATTTAGGGAAACAATCCAATGTTTTTACACAATCTTGGTAGTCATCGGGAATTACAACGTTCATGGAAACTTTCTGAGAAAAATAAATCGAAAAATAAGCTTAAAAATCGCTCTGTCCTAGGCTAAACACTAAGCAAAGACTCTTCCCCGTCAGGAACAATATCAACATTGAACCCCGAGCTGGAAAACCATCAATTTTAGCCTGACATGCAAAGACATGACTTGACTGACGCATTGCGATGTGACTTGAGGCCATAAGGGGGTGTCAACCACGTGCATGGCTGCATTAAATAGGAGAAACCAACATGTCAATTGCTCGCCCAAGCCCATGGCTCAATTTCATAGATTGCCTCATGAGGGGCATTCTATGGATGGGGGTCTTTTCTTTAGGCAGCATTGCATTGTTGGCTCAAGCACAAAACTATCCCGATAAACCCATCAAAATGATTGTCGCCTTTACAGCTGGGGGCACTTCCGACATCTTGGCAAGAGAGGTGGCCAATCAACTGACTCAAAGATGGGGGGTGAGCATTGTGATTGAGAACAAAGCAGGAGCCGCCGGCAATTTGGGGACCGAGATCGTGGGCAGAGCCACCCCTGATGGTTACACCTTGCTGGTGACGTCTTTTGGCCCCATTGCCATCAACCCTACACTCTTTAAAAACCTCAGTGTCAACCCGCAAAAGGACCTCCAACCCGTGGCACTTTTGGCCGAGGTTCCCACCGTCTTGGTCGTCCCGACTTCCATGGGCGTGAACACCATGGCTGAGTTTTTGACCTATGCACGCGCCAATCAAGGTAAAAGCAACTATGGCTCCACGGGCATAGGCACCTCACCGCACATGACGGGTTATTTTTTCAGCCAAAAAACCAACATTGGCGCCATCCATATCCCCTACAAAGGGGCTGAGGCCACAAGAGATTTGGTGGCTGGTCGTTTGCAGTACATGTTTGCTACCGCCCCGTCCGTGATGCAGTTGATCAAATCCGATCAATTGAAGGCGATTGCCGTCTCCACCAAAATGCGCTCCAGAGGCTTGCCAGACGTACCGACTCTGATGGAAACTGGCGTCGATATCGCAACGGGGTCTTGGTTTGCCCTCTTTGCACCTAAGAACACACCCATGCCAATCGTGCACAAGTTGAACACTGAAATCGTCAAAATTTTAGAGCTCCCTGTGATCAAAGCCCGTTTGGTTGCTCAAGGTGCAGAGCCTGTTCCAATGAATGTAGAGGAGTTCACAGCTTTTACAAAAAGTGAATATGAAAGCTGGGCTCCCATTGTCAAAGCCTCGGGCGCTAAGGCGGAATGAGCCCTGTAGACAACTTGTTCCCTTTTGACTTTCACACCTCTATTTCTCAAAAATCCCAAAATCATGCGCATTTCTAGACGTCTTGCCATGCAAAGCATGGCGCTCACTGCTTCAGCCGTGTCTGGTTGTGCCAGTCTCGCCATCAAAGACTCCATTTTTGATGCGCACTGCCACATCATCGATCACCGCTTCCCAGTCATTGCCAATCAGGGCTATATCCCCCCGCATTTCCCTCTTGCTCAATACTTGCAAGAAACAAAGCCCTTGGGTGTCACCTCGGGCGCCATCGTTTCAGGCTCCTTCCACGGATTTGACCAAACCTACCTTAAAGCAGCACTCAAGGCCTTGGGGCCTCAGTGGGTCGGTGTCACACAAATCCCCAACAGCATCACTGACAATGAGATCATTGAGTTGACGCAAATGGGCGTCAAAGCACTTCGCTTTAACGTCTTTCGTGGGCGCATTGATGATGTGAAAGATATCGTCTCCTTGGCCCTTCGAGTGCATGCAATTGGTGGTTGGCATGCGGAGATCTACGCCGATGCTTTTGCCCTCGCCCCCCATGTGGGCGCCCTCTCAAAACTCCCGCAAATCGTGATCGATCACTTGGGGATGACGCAAAAAGGACTGCCCGCTTTATTGGATCTGGTTGATGCTGGTGCGAAAGTCAAAGCGACAGGTTTTGGTCGAGTCGATATAGACATCCCTCAAGCTCTTGAGAAAATTGCCCAAAGAAACAGCAAAGCCTTGATCTTTGGCACCGACATACCATCGACCAGGGCCAAAAGAGCTTTTGCACCAAGCGATATTGATTTGATCAAAAAAGTGCTGGGTCCGTCCTTGAGCCGACAAGTGCTATGGAGCAATGCCAGGGCGCTTTATCGATTGAATGAAGGGGCGCTTAAAGCGTGAGCGCGCAAAGTTGATTTGATAAAATTTAAGGAGATCCAATCATGTTGAAATTTAAACTGCCTACAGTGTTTGCGGGCTTGAGTCTGTTGGTGGGTTGCGCGAGCCAAACTTCACCCAGTTCCATCTCTTTGCAAGACATGGGCTCTTTTCATGTGGGGGGACGTGAGGTGACCCTCTCGGGTAAACCGATTAAAGAGGTTTATTTCACCGCAGGTGGAGTGCCAGCCAAGGTCGATCCGAATGGCGTTTACCAAGTCGAACAGATGTATGTTCAATACTTCATTCCAAGCAATCGAAAAGGCACCTTGCCTCTTTTGATGTGGCATGGAGGCGGCCTGAGCGGAGTGACTTACGAGAGCACCCCCGATGGACGAGAGGGATGGTTGAACTACTTCATCAAGCAAGGTTGGAGTGTTTACAACAGCGATGCGGTCGAGAGAGGCCGCTCTGGGTGGGCGATGTACCCAGAAATCACCAAGACCGACCCCGTCTTTCTCACCAAAGAAAATCCCTTCGAGCGTTTTCGAATTGGAAATGGTCCAGGCAGTTACAACAAAGACCCCTCAAAGATGAAACCCTTGGCGGGCAATCAATTTCCTTTAGCGGGC
>CAIMNS010000275.1 GCA_903842945.1 uncultured Burkholderiales bacterium | reverse complement strand
CGCCAAACACCTGATTCCGCCTCCAGCAAAAATCCCGCTGCCAACATATCTTGAATGACCAAAGCTTGATCAATGCGGTGAAGGGTCTTGATATCTTGAAGGGCACTTCCATTTTTGGCAGCGTGATCAATCACCACGTAATGCCCGCCTGATTTCAAGGCTTTAAAGACCCTTTGGTTCATCAAGTGCCTGTTCAAGGGCATAAAAGCAATATCGTGATAGGACAAAACAAGGGTCACCAAGTCCAAGGGCGGGGCATTTTCGGGAATTGGGTTTTCAAAGTCTTGAACGAGTGTTTGCAAGTAGGGCTGAGGATGTTGAGCCATTCTCGCGCTCAGTGTTGCAGAGGGTTTGTCAATTTGAGCCCACACTTGTCCCCCTGGTTGAGCAGCTAAAGCGATCAGTTGTGCGGTGTAGCCTCCCCCGGAGGCCAAATCCAGGGCCCGGTCACCAGGCTTGATTTTGGTGAAAGACAAGAAGTCAGCGGGCTTTCTGGACTCGTCCGCCTTGAGATCAGAGGCAAGTCGAATGGGGTGCTGAATGGCCTTTGAATAAACATCTGTGTTTTGTGCATGGACAAAAATCAAGGATTGGGCCAAGAGCAAGAGGACCAGCGAAACAAGAGAGCGTGTTTTCATGGTTTTGGTGTCTTTGAATGGAGGGCAAAAGGGCGACATCATCCTTTGAGCATGGCTTGATGGGAAAAGAACCCCTCAAATAGAAGGGTGCAAGTCGCACTCGAGAACTTTCATTTTACTTGATGAAGTCGATGGAATGTATTTTCTTGCCTGTTAAACTTCACTGGATCAGGCCCGCTCTCTCTAGAAGATCAAATGAACCCTCACAAATATCCCCAGTTCAGGCATCCTCATCATTTCGATGTTGGCGACCGATCGGCCGAGACCGGCACAAAAATCGTCATGTGGATATCGGCGGCCATGATGGTGATTGAAATCGTGTTCGGTTGGCTGTTCAATTCGATGTCCTTGCTGGCCGATGGGTGGCACATGAGTTCACATACCTTGGCGATTGGGCTGAGTGCATTTGCTTATTCAGCGGCCAGAAGGCATGCCCACGACACCAGATTTGCGTTTGGAACTTGGAAGATTGAAGTTTTAGGTGGTTACACGAGCGCCATTTTCTTACTTGCTATTGCTTTGTTGATGTTTTTCAGCTCCTTTGAGCGCATGTATCAACCCCTTGCCATTGAATACGTGCAGGCCATTGCGGTGGCCGTTGTTGGACTTTTGGTGAATTTGTTGTGTGCATACATATTGTTCCAGTCAGGTCACCACCACCAGGGGCACACAAACGAAGAGGGTCATGAGCACCATCACGGCTCAAGACCACATAAGCGGTCATCTTTAGCAGGGTCCGATGTTTCTCCTCAGGATCTAGGTCACGATCTCAACTTGCGTGCAGCTTATTTGCACGTGGCCTCGGACGCCGCAACCTCTCTTTTTGCGATCGTGGCTCTTGTGCTTGGGTGGCTTTTTGGTTTTGATTGGTTGGACCCCTTGGTGGGTATTTTGGGTGCGGTTTTAATTGCCTTTTGGTCAAAAAATTTGCTGCTAGAGACGTCCCAGGTGCTGCTTGATTGTGAAATGGATCACCCCGTTGTGTTGGAAATTGAAGCCCTGATTGCTGAATTTCCAGGCAAGGGCCATTTGGAGATTGCTGACTTGCACGTTTGGCGGGTCGCCAAGAATGCCTATTCTTGCGCCATGGTTTTGGTCAGCGAAGATCGACAACTTGGGCCACAACACATCAAAAAAGAGATCGAAAAAATCAAAAAAATAGCTCACTCCACCATCGAAATCCAACACGTGCTTTTGGCCTAATGGCTTTAGTTTCAGTTCTAAGAATCCAAATTCGTGTCAAAAGACGGTTCTTGCACGAATGGCTTGGATGGATAAGTGGTTTTTCCCTTATACAATAGCGTCAAATGCCAAAAATGCTTCGACTCTTTCATGAGTTTAAAATAGGCACATCATCAAAAGGAAAAAACAATGGGAAACAAAATCGTCACTGAAGCGGATCGCAAGCGAACACCCGCTCCAAAACCCCTTCCAGGGACCACCCCAACAACGCATGGACGTGGACAAAAAATCAGCTTAGAGCGTGGTGTTGCAACTCGCTCTAAAAAGAACCCTGGTAAGAGATCCAAAAAAGGCGGTTGATCGACTCCCTGGCGATCTTGGTCTCCTTGACTTGTCAGCAGGCTGATTTCGATCAGCCTTATTTTTAGGGGTGCACATGAAGACGTTTCAACTTTTGGTGCGAGCATGTTTGGTGGCCCTTGCCTTGGATTGTTCATTTTCATGGGCGGACGTGTTCAAAATGTCCTGCGATGTAGAGGGGGCCATCTCACAATTGGACGATAAAAAATTGCCCCCAGCCAAAGTGGTCGTTGAAATTCAATCCATCGGCAAAAATATTTTCATCAATCTGATCGGCCCCAAACTCTACGAAATGCGCATCAGCAGTTTAAGCACTGAGAAGTTTCTAGGTAAAAATTTAACCAATGCCGAGCATCTTGGCGTGAGTTCCAAGAGCACAGAAAATGCCCAGATGTCTGAAATTGTGATAGGCCGAGAAAAAGTTTTTTTAAAAGCGTACCGAGATACCCAGTATGCGGGCGCATTGGTTCGGGTCAATTTCCAGGGGCCTTGCGCTTTGCCTTGAGGTCTTTTCTAGGCGTCTATATCGGCTCGCCTTGCAAAAGTGACTTTTATGACGTTGTTTTTTAATGATCAAAACGATTTTCATTGAAGAAAGCTTGATCAGGCCTAGCAAATTGAGTCGATCGTACAGGGAAAGCACTATGATTGAGTGCTCTTTAAATCGTTTAAATTTGAACTCGTCAGATGAGTTGAGATGAATGGCTTTGGTGGTCTAAAACTCCAACCGATTTTTGGGAGTTTCTTTTTTTATAACTTGCTGAAAGTCCTGATATGTCTGATCCCTTGCTGCAACAAAATAACATCGTCATTGGAGAAGGTGTGACGTTCACTGGGAGCATCACCGCGCCTGGTAAGGCGATGATCAGTGGTGTGTTCACTGGAAATTTGTCAGTCAGTGATCTGCATATTGGAAAAGCGGGACAAGTCTCTGGTGTCATCCGAGCAAAAGAGATCAATGTGCATGGCAAATTGAGCAAAGACATCGTTTGCCAACAGCATGTGATGATTCATTCGACAGGTCTGGTCTCCGGTACCTTGGAGTATGAGGAGATGGAGATCATGCGCGGTGGACAATTCCACGGCGTGATGAAGCAAAAAAGTGGTGGTGCTTAAAGCGCAGCGGCGCATAGGCTAAAGTTTGAGGTACCTACAACGTGGTTGTTTTTAAATTAAATGGGCAATCGGTTCAAACGCAAGCCCAATCCTCCGAAACCTTGCTCAGTGTATTGACCGATGATTTTAAGATCAACGGTTCAAAGTATGGCTGCGGGCGTGCCCAGTGTGGTTCGTGTACCGTCTTGGTCGACGGAGATCCGCTGCGTGCTTGTGTAGCACCCTTGTCCGCCATTGCAGGTCGATCGGTACAAACTCTAGAGGGCTTGGGCGAGAAGGGCAAACCCAGTGCACTCCAGCAAGCGTTCATCGATGAACAAGCAGCTCAATGCGGTTACTGCACCTCGGGCATGATTTTACAGTCCCATGCTCTCTTGGACCGCAACCCCAAGCCCACCGAGCAGGAGGTCAGGCAAGCACTGGATGGCAACTTGTGTCGTTGTGGTGCGCACAATCGAATTGTTCGCGCGGTCATGCGAGTGGTGAATAAATCATGATGAATGCTCTGTCTAGGCGCAGCCTTTTAAAATCTGTGGGTTATTTTTCATTGTCATTTGGTATTCCATTGCAAAGTGAAATCTCCTTGGCCGATGCCCCCAACAGCAAACCGCCCTTGCCAGGCGACCTCAACACCAACCGCAAGCTCAGTGCTTGGCTGAGGATCAATGCCAACCAAACCGTGACTCTTTTGATTGGCAAAGTTGAATTGGGGCAGGGTATTTTGACCGCAGTCACCCAGGTCTGTGCCGAAGAGTTGGACATTGACCTCAAGCGCATCAACATCATCTCTGGCGACACGGCTTTGGTCCCCAATGAGGGGGTGACTGCGGGTTCCTTCTCCATGCCTAATTGTGCAACAGCGGTGCAATATGCCAGTGCTGAACTCAGAGCTCTTCTTTTGGCCTTGGCCAGTGAAAAACTCAAACTCCCATTTGAGAGTTTGAGTGTTCAAGATGGCCTGATAAAAAGTACCAACGGATTGAGTGTGAGCTACTGGGACTTGGTGCTGGGTGCTTCATTGGACAAAGAGGCCACGGGTACGGTCAAACCGAAGGATCCAAGTCAATACAAATACATCGGTCAAAGCGTCATTCGAGTAGATTTCCCTAAAAAAATGACGGGACAAGCGATCTTTCTTCAAGAGCTCAGACCTCAAGGCATGGTCTTTGCCCACATTGTGCGCCCGCCTTCTTATTTGAGTACGCTCTTGACGGTCAATGAAAGCGCTGTGCAATCCATGCCAGGTGTTTTAAAAGTCGTCAGAAATGGCAGCTTCCTAGGGGTGATTGCGAAAAGGGAGCAACAAGCCTTGGCCGCTGCCCATGAGTTAAGTAAATCTGCGAAATGGTCTGAACAGACGCTTTTGCCAACGCATGAAGGTATTTTTGATTGGCTGTTAAAAACCAAGCCCAATAAAATCATCACGACCAAAAAGCAAGCAAGGGCCACAGCAGAAGTACCAACCAAGACGATCGAGGCCACCTATTTCAGGCCCTTTCATATGCACGCCTCCATTGGGACTTCTTGTGCAATTGCAACTTTGGATGCGCAGGGCCTGTTGACCATTCAAACCCATAGCCAGTCTGTTTTTGAAACTGGCTTGGCCATTGCAAAGATGCTGGGCATGGACCCATCCAAGGTCAGGTGTCAGCATCAGCAAGGGGCGGGGTGTTATGGGCACAACATGGCAGATGATGCGGCCGCAGACGCTGCGCTTTTGGCTTGCGCTTATCCAGGTGTGCCGGTTCGTTTGCAGTACACCAGGCAACAAGAACATCAATGGGAGCCTTATGGTTCTGCGATGGTGATCAAAACCAAAGCTGCTTTGAATGATCAAGGACAAGTCTTGGATTGGGATCTTCAATTGTGGTCCAACCCACACACCACTCGACCCAGTGGAGAGCCGGGTAATTTATTGTCTGCGCGCTATCTTCAAAAGCCTTTTGAGATGCCTTTGCCCATCAACGGGGGCCCGCCCAACTTTGCCGCTGATCGAAATGCAGTTGCTTTGTATGATTTTCCTGGGCACCAAGTGTTGACCCACTTCATCACGGATATGCCGGTGCGGGTCTCTTCAACCAGAGGTCTGGGGGCTTATGCCAACGTATTTGCCATTGAATCCTTCATGGATGAGTTGGCCCACGCCTTTAAGGCCGATCCTGTTGAATATCGCTTGCGATTTCTAAAGGACGCAAGAGCTCGGGACGTCATTCAAAAAGCAGCTGCGATGTTGGGGTGGACGAAGTTCAATAAAACTCCTGGAAGAGGTCGCGGCATTGGGTTTGCAAAATATAAAAACATTGCCTCTTATTGCGCTGTCGCACTAGAAGTAGAGGTCAATGAAAAAACAGGTCGCATTCGTGTGCTTAAAGCAGTCTCCAGTGCCGATGCTGGACAAATTGTCAATCCCGATGGCGTTAAAAATCAAATTGAAGGCGGGCTGATTCAGTCACTGAGTTGGACGCTCAAAGAAGAGGTCAAGTTTGATCAAAAGAATATTTTGGCCGAGGACTGGACAAGTTATCCGATTTTGACCTTCTCAGAAATACCCCACGTTCAAGTGGAATTGATTGACCGCCCTGGCATGCCTTTCTTGGGCTGCGGTGAAGCCTCTCAAGGGCCCACAGGTGCTGCCCTTGCAAATGCCGTTTTTGATGCGACTGGCGTTCGTTTTAGGCGCTTGCCCTTGACGCCTGATCGCGTCAAGCAAGGCTTGCAAAAGCTTTGAGCATCAGAGTTCTAGTTCAAACCAAACAAAAAGGAGCCTTGGCTCCTTTTTGTTCATGTCGCCCCATGGTTTCAAGCTAGGGCATGGACAGCAAGATGTTTAAGATCCTGCGCTAGGCGCCTGAGTTTTAGGTGCAGGCTTGATCACTTCTTTCGGTGGAGAGCAATCAAAACAAACAAATGTGGTGCTTCCAAGAAGCCGTTTGAAGGAACCGTGGCTTCTTGATTTGTGGATGCCGCATTTGATACAACTCATGGTGTCTCCCGTGCGCCCTTCGGTGCCAAAGGGTGAACCACCAGTTTTGGACTTGTACCGAAGCCCATCGTTTGAAATTTTAGTTTTATCGTCGCGTGGCATAGTCTCTTCTTTGATTTCAATATAAAACTCGGGATGAGATCTTTAGGGTAAATTCAATGCTTGTCCTCAATTATCCTAGTTTTTAGCTGTAAATCATCTTAAATGAGCAACTCAAAAGCTTATTTAGGCGATAAATAAGCTTTTTAAGGCGGAAAATGACTTCTCAAGGTGATCCATCGAATGAATTTTCGCAAAAGGTACACTTTTTGACGTTTGAGGGATTGAGCGTGCTAGAAAACTTCATTTCAAACAGTGTTCGGCGAGCGCTTTAGGCCTTGGGTCTGAACATTTGAAAGAGTTGATCTGCACCGATGGTGAAGTAGTCTCCTGGTCCGCCCCCTCTGACGATATGCTGGGCGTTTGAAGTGTTGTAAATCCCATCTTTGAGCAAGCTTTTATCGATGTGTACAGCCACAACTTCGCCAAACACCATCCAGGTTTGGATTTTTTCACCAGAGCTTTTCAGGAGTTGATGAATTTGGGTGCATTTGCACTCAAAGGTCACGGGGCTTTCTTTGACCCTAGGCACATCGATCAAGGTGGACGCGATCGGTGTGAGTCCCGCCAATTCAAACTCGTTGACATCAGGAGGGACTGGAGCACAGGTCTGGTTCATTTGATCGGCCAGTGGAAAAGTGACCAAATTCCAAACAAAAGCCTGGGTCTCTTCAATGTTTCGCAAGGTGTCTTTGTACCCGTTGCTAGAAAAACCAATGATGGGCGGAATGTAATTAAACCCATTGAAAAAGCTGTAGGGCGCCAAGTTCACTTGACCGGTGGCGCCTTTGGACGAGATCCACCCAATTGGACGAGGACCCACAATGGCATTAAAGGGGTCATGGGGTAAGCCGTGCCCATTTTTAGGCTCGTAGGAGTGAATTGCGTCAGTCATGTTCTTGCATAGAGTTGAATGGAGTTGGTGTCAAAGGGCTGATTAGTTCCCGCACCCTCTATTGTAAAGCGATCGTTGCCACAGGCTTGTGGTTCAAAAGAAGTCATACCTCGCTGAGCTTATTGATGATTTGATGAAATTGATTCAAATGTAGAATGGCGCTCAGATCGTCATGCATGCGGTCCTGCGTGCTGGGTTGGTCATGCACAGTTTTTCAATTTTTTTAGTTTATGCTCAAACGACGAACATTCAATCAATTCTTGGGTCTGGGAGGGGTGCTTGGGACGGCTGTCTTCAACTCCTCTGGTTGGAGGGCTGCCTCGGCTGCCACAGTGGCAGACAACTGGCCAAGCAAAGCCATTCGATTGATCGTACCTTTTGCGGCTGGTGGCGGTAACGACACAGTTGCACGGGCGGTGAGTGAAAAATTGTCCCTGGTTTTGGGGCAAAGGGTCATCGTGGACAACAAAGGAGGCGCAGGAGGTGCTTTGGGTGCCGAGTTGGCGGCCAAAGCGGAGCCCGACGGATACACCCTCTTTTTAGGCGGTGTTGGCAGCTTGGCCATCAATCCTGCCACCCGAGAGAAGTCAAGTTACGACCCGATCAAGGATTTTGCTCCCATTTCTTTGCTGGCGATGGCACCTCTGGTGGTCGCGGTTCACCCAAGTCTGGGCGTATCGACCTTGCAAGACTTGGTGAGCAAAGCCAAAGACAAGTCCTTGAACTTGGCCTATGCATCCAATGGCGTTGGAAGCTCCTCGCATTTGGCGACGGAATTGTTTTGTTCAATGGCCAACCTTCAAATGACGCATGTTCCATACAAAGGTCTGGCACCTGCATTGGCTGATCTGCTATCTGGCCAAGTCAAGTTGATGTTCTCTAGCAGTGTGGCCATCTTGCCGCACGTGGCCACAGGTCGCTTGAAGGTGCTGGGCAGCACGGGCTTGAAGAGAAGCAGTGCATTTCCTGACTTGCCAACCATCGCAGAGTCTGGCTTTCCTGGGTACCGTGCGAATTCATGGTACGGTATTTTGGCGCCCGCTGGCACGCCCCTTCGTATCGTTGATAAAATCAACCAAGGCATTGATTCCTTCTTGATGAAAGAGGACTTTAAAACTGCATTGAGTGCTGAGGGCGCAGAATCAGCTGGTGGAAAACCAGAGTATTTTGCAAACTTCATACGTGAAGAGCTCGAGCGCATGAAAATACTTGTGAAAAAAATCAATCTTCGCATGGATTGATGCGCGTCATCCATCATTGCACCAACCTTTAACTTCATACTTTATGTCAGATTCTGTTCGCGATAATCCCTACACCAAAGAGCTTGCTCGATTTGTCTCAACCCTTCAAATTGAAGATGTTCCAAAGCACGTGATTTCTCGCATCAAGTTGTTGATGTTGGATTCATTGGGTTGTGCCTTGTATGGCGCGCATTTGCCTTGGAGCCAAATTTTATTGGAGACCTTGAAGTCCGTGGACTCTGGTCAAGGCGCGTTGGTTTGGGGAAGTCGAGAAAAGCTTTCCTTGCCACATGCCGCGCTGATCAACGGCACCTTGGTTCAAGGCTTTGAGCTCGATGATGTGCATCGTCAGGGCGTCATGCATGTTGGCGCGGTGGTCTTGCCAGCTTTGTTGGGCATTGCTGAAAACAGACGTCAAATGAGCGGATTGGATTTTTTGGTGAGCGCCGTTGCTGGCTATGAGGTGGGTCCTCGAGTGGGGATTTGTATGGGCGCAGAGCACATTGCTCAGGGCTGGCACTCAGGGGCGACTTTGGGCGTCTTCTCCGCTGCTGCGGGTGCTGCAAGGGGTTTGAAGTTGGACCCCCAAAGAACCGTGCATGCCTTGGGTGTTGCGGGCACGCAGGCGGCGGGTCTCATGGCCGCGCAGTATGGCTCCATGGTCAAGCGCATGCATGCAGGACGATCCTCTCAAAGTGGCCTGTATGGAGCCCTTTTGGCGGAAAGAGGCTTTACCGGCATTGAGGCAGTTCTGGAGAGTGAGTATGGCGGTTTTTGCACGACCTTTTCTAGATCAACAGACCGCTTTAATTTGGCAGAACTGACCGCTGGTCTGGGTGAGGTTTGGCAAACCATGGGTGTGGCTTTGAAGTTTTATTCCTGCGTGGGCAGCAATCACACCAGCTTGGACGGCCTACGAAATCTACAAGCCCAAAGACCCTTTGGCCCCGAAGACATCGATCACATCATGATCAGTGGCTCTCAGGTGACCATGGATCACGTGGGCTGGCCCTACAAGCCAGAGGGTTTGACGTCTGCGCAGTTGAATTTGCCATATTGTGTGGCAACACTTTTACTTGATGGAGATTGCTTTGTGAACCAATTCACGCAAGAGTTGGTCGCAGACCCTCGTCGAATGGCCTTGGCAGAAAAAGTGAAGGTTCAACACGATGAGCACATCACCTCTTTGGGCTCCAAGTTCAGGCACATGGTTCATGTGGAGGTTTTCTTAAAGGATGGAACGGTGTTGAAGGACACCGTTGAGTACCCACGAGGAAGTGAACATAATTTTGCATCGGAAGCCGATGTGGTCAAGAAGTTTGAGCTCTTGGCTTCTCAAGCGCTAGAACGCTCACAAGTTGAACAATTGAGAGATGCGATGCTTGGCTTAGAAAAGCTGAGCGACGCTGGACAGATTGTGGACTTGATGAAAGCAGTTTGATTTTTTGGTTTGAAAGGGCATGCTGATGGGGAGGGTGCTTTTGGCGCTGAGCCACCAAGTGGCTCAACCCATCAGTTGTTGGCGTACTTTTTCTCGAGTTGATCAAACACATCCTTGTCCACCAAGGACTGACGCTCCTTGAAGGTGGCCACCAGCCCGCTGCTTTCGTCGAGTCGACCGCTGGTTTTGAGTTCACCCAAGGCCAGTTGCATGCCCTTGACCGCGCCTTGTAAAGCAGCGTTGGCGTACAAGACCATACCAAAGCCCATATCACTGAATTCTTTGGCGTGCATATTGGGTGTTTTGCCACCAATCACCATGTTGATGATTTGAGGGCTTGAGAGCCTTTGGGGTATCGCTTTGATTTCTTCAACGGATTCGGGCGCTTCCACAAACAAAACATCTGCACCAGCTTCCTCATAGGCCAGAGCACGCTCAATGGCAGACTCAAAGCCCTCTACTGCCCGCGCGTCGGTTCTGGCAATGATCAAGAAGTCTTGGTGTCGCCTTGCATCAACGGCCGCTTTGATTTTCCCCACCATGTCTGACTTCGAAATGACGCCTTTGTCGTTGAAATGGCCACATTTTTTGGGGTTGATTTGGTCTTCTAGTTGAATGGCATGCGCACCTGCAGCTTCCAACACCTTGACCGTATGAAAGGTATTTAAAGCGTTGCCAAAGCCCGTGTCAGCATCAACAATCAATGGCAAAGGCACGGCTTGCGAGATGGCT
>CAIMNS010000274.1 GCA_903842945.1 uncultured Burkholderiales bacterium | reverse complement strand
TGTTCTTGTTGCACGATCATTTGCACGAGCATCAATTTGTCGTCAAAAGAGTTGGCATTGTTCATGAGTTCAGGTGGGATGCCAGGCGGTTTGGATTTCTTTTTCTCGGCGGCCATCTTTGCTTTCATGGCTTTGACCGGGTCATCATCATCCAGATTGTCCTCTTCAGCGACCACCTCAACTTGCGCGATAGGCTCGGGCTCGGACGGCGCTTGAGCAACTTCCACAACAGGCTCTTGGGCGGCCACCTCTTCAATGGGTGCCTCAACCGGTGTCTCTGCAACGGGCGTCTCGACCACCACTTCAGGCACAGGCGTAGGCTCAGGCGCAGGTTTGCTCAAATCAGGCAAGACCAAATTTGGATTGGAGGCCATCATTTCCGCGTACTCTGGATTGTCATAATAGTGACGGCCGTTGTGAATGCGCCAGGCATTGAAGGCCGAATTGACCGAGCTTTGCGCCGCATCCTCAATGGCCAAACGGTCCACTTCTTTGCGACTGAAGGCCAAAAGCATGGGGCGAACCACCAACAATAAAAACCCCAAACACATGACGGTTCTTAAAACCGCGTTGATCCAATCAATCATTCTGATCCTCCTCGTGCATCTCCACGATGGGAGAAAGACGCTGGCGAACGTCTTGAATGTCGGTGTCCCTTTGCGCCAAGGGTTGTTTAAAAAATGGGGACTGTTCGCGCCAATGTTCGGGCTGTGCCAATAAATTATTGGCCAAGGCCTCCAAGCGGTGACCTATCAAATCGTCGACTTGGGTGTCATCGGTGATGACCCGCACACTGCCTGGCTGCATGCTAGAGACCGCATGCAGTTGGATGTTGTTGAACATCTCACCGCTGTGCTCCAAAAGCCTGGCTTTGTCTTGAGCGTTCAGTTCAACGGTGATGCTTTGATGGCTGTGGCTTGACAGCTCATCCAAGCAACGCTGAATCAAGCGCTCGATAGACGCACCCGACAAGTTCAACTCTGCCAACACCAATTGCTCGGCAATGTGCACCGAGAGTCTCTTCAAGGGCTCAAACAGCCTTTGTGGATGGTTGACGAAGTCGTCCAATTTCGAAGTGACGTCCTCCAAGGTTTTGACTTGCGACTGCAAGGACTGCGCATTCTGCGTTTGTAAATGTTCGCGCTCGCTCTCCAACGCATCCCTTTGGGTGGCTAAACTTTGGACCATCTCATCCATTTTGGTTTGAAGCTCTGCTGCATGGGCTTCTAAGGAAGCGCCATGCTGCTCCAAGGCGTTGATTTGCTCTTTCAATTGCGTGTTTTCTGACCTCTGGGTTTCAGCGACTTCAGCGCCCTCCATTTGGCCTTGTTCAAGCCCTTTGAGGAGCCCCGCCTGAAAGCCTTCCTCATAACGTTGAGAGGCCTGCGCATCTTTGGTTTCGTTTTGATCTGGGAGAGGTACCTGAAGATCCTGATCACTGAGCTTAGGATCGCTCAGCTTGTCATCAGCTTGCTCATCCCTTTCAAGGACTTGCTGCGCCGCAGACGCCAAGTCCCCCGCCTCCTGCACGTGCGAGCTTTCTAAGGCGCCAAGGGATGCGCCCTCTTCGTCTGAACTAGAGATTGCTTCATGCAGGGGTGGTGTTTCTGAAGGGTGCTCTTCAAGAAGACCGGTGTGTTGAGTTTGCTCAGCAATTGCTGTCGTCTTTGCTTCGGTCTTTGCTTCGGTCTTTAAAGTAGCATCCCCTGCCTTTAAGGTACTTGGGGTGTCACGCTGTCGATTTGCCCGCGCTACTGGCTGTGGCACGGGTTCGGGCACTGGAGCGCCATAAGTTTCAATCACAAAGGCGCCCGGGTTGGTCACCACTTTGGCCATGCGTGGAGGGGCCATTTTTCTAAACAAGGCTGTTTCATAAGCCACTTTGGGCACCTTGTCCCAATCTTGCCCATCAAAAACCAACGCCTCTGGTTTTTCTTTGAACAGCATCGGGTCCACTGCCCAGGCAGCGGTATCTTGCGAGGGATGACTCAGTTCAAACAAAGTCTGCTCCACCTAAGATCAACTCTCCAGCGTCTGAAAGTTTTCTGGCCAAACGCATGATTTTCTTTTGCGTGTCTTCGACGTCTGCCATACGAACAGGGCCTTTGGCTTCCATATCGTCAACGAACATGCCGCGAGCGCGCTCGGACATGTTGTCCAAAAAGCGTTGTTTGACATCTGCACTGGCGCCTTTGAGGGCCGTCATCAACTGATCGGGCTCCACATTGCGCATGAGCACTTGAATACCCTTGTTGTCCACCGCAACCAAGTTCTCGAACGTGAACATGTTGTCTTGGATTTTGAGCATGATGTCTGGATCCAAATCGGCCAAGGCACTCATGATCTCAGACTCTAAATTGGTCTTGGTCAAATTCATGATTTTGGCAGCGGCTTCAATGCCACCAAAGCTGGATGATTTCGAGGTGGCTGTTTTTGCGAATTGTGCCAACATGATGTTTTCAAGTTCCAGCATCGCAGAGGGTTGAACGGTGTCCAAGCTGGCCACACGTTGAATGACCTCGGCTCTGATTTCTGGAGGTAAGTAGATCATCACGTCTGCCGCGACGGTGGGCTCGAGCAATGACAAAATAATGGCCACCACCTGTGGATGCTCGGTACGGATCATCTCCGCAATACCTCTGGCATCCATCCAACTCAAAATATCCAATCCCTTGGAGGCTTGGTTGGGCATGATTCGGCCCAACACCGATGCAGCCTTGCTCTCGCCCAAGGCTTTTTTCATGACATTTTCAACGTAGTCAGAGTTCCCAAG
>CAIMNS010000273.1 GCA_903842945.1 uncultured Burkholderiales bacterium | reverse complement strand
TCAAACGTTTTCTCAACACCAAGCCCGCATTGAACTTGGATTCAATACCACCTTGAACGGCGATGATCACCAAGCGCCCATCCTCGGCCAAAAGTTCGACCTCTTTGGCGACATAGTCACCCGCCACCATGTCCAAAATGACATTGACACCTGATGGCGGGCCTAGCCTTTTGACCTCGGCTGCAAAGTCATGGGTTTTGTAATTGATTGCAATATCCGCCCCCAAGGCCAAGCATGCCGCGCACTTGTCGTCTGAGCCTGCTGTTGCAATCACATGCGCACCAAAGGCCTTGGCCATTTGAATGGCGGTGACGCCAATGCCACTGGTACCCCCTTGGATCAAAAGGCTCTCTCCCGCCTTCAATTGCCCGCGATCAAAAACATTGCTCCATACGGTAAAGAATGTCTCTGGCAAGCTGGCCGCTTCCTCATCGGTCAAACCTTTAGGCACAGGCAAGCACTGCTCAATAGGTGCAACGCACCACTGAGCATAGCCACCACCCGCAATCAGCGCACAAACACGGTCACCGACTCGTAGACCCCTGAGAGACAAAGCACTTTCATCGCCCGCCTCGATCACGCCAGCCACCTCTAACCCAGGCAAATCGGAAGCACCAGGAGGCACTGGATAGTGACCCTTTCTTTGGATCACATCAGGGCGGTTGACGCCACTTGCACTCACCCGTATCAAAACCTCCCCAGGAGCAGGGATTGGCTTGTCTCGTTCGACCAAGCGCAGGACCTCAGGTCCTCCGTAGGTGGAAATTTCAATGGCTTTCATAGGTTCACTCTCGTTGGCAACTTAGCAAAACAAAGCGACCCAGGCCCCTGATGGAGACAAGGTCGCTTTGAGTTGCATCAATGCATGGAGTCTTGATGCTCTGCGCCGTCTTCAGAACTTTGGGGTCTGTCAAGCAATGCCTTCATCGACAATTTTACGCGCCCCTTTTCATCGGTCTCAAGCACTTTGACTCTGACAATTTGACCCTCGGCCAAAACGTCAGTGACTTTACCAATGCGCTCGTGACTGATTTGGCTGATGTGCAACAAACCATCTTTACCAGGCAATAAATTCACCAAGGCGCCAAAATCCAAAATCTTGGTGATGGGGCCTTCGTAAACTTTGCCAATTTCAACTTCAGCAGTAATTTGCTCAATTCGACGCTTGGCCTCTTCTGCCTTTGCACCATCTGTTGAAGCAATGGTGATCGTGCCGTCTTCAGAGATGTCAATTTGTGTGCCCGTCTCCTCAGTCAAAGCGCGGATCGTTGCACCACCTTTGCCAATCACGTCACGAATTTTCTCTGGGTTGATCTTCATGGTGTACAAACGAGGCGCAAAATTGCTGACCTCTGTTTTTGCCTCACCCATGACTTCTTGCATCTTGCCCAAAATGTGCATGCGAGCTTCTTTGGCTTGTGCCAAGGCCACTTGCATGATTTCTTTCGTGATGCCTTGAATTTTGATGTCCATTTGCAAAGCCGTGATGCCATTGGTCGTTCCGGCAACTTTAAAGTCCATGTCACCCAAATGATCCTCATCACCCAAGATGTCGGTCAATACTGCAAAGCGACTGTCTTCCTTGATCAAACCCATGGCAATGCCTGCCACATGCGCTTTCATAGGAACGCCTGCATCCATCAAGGATAAACAACCTCCGCAAACAGAGGCCATGGAAGAAGATCCATTGGATTCCGTGATTTCAGAAACCACTCGCATGGTGTAAGGGAAATCAACTTTATCTGGCAAACAAGCAGCCAAGGCGCGCTTGGCCAAGCGTCCGTGACCAATCTCGCGGCGCTTGGTGCTGCCCATTCTGCCAACTTCACCCGTCGCAAAGGGAGGCATGTTGTAATGGAACATGAATCGATCTTCGAATTCACCCGCCAAGGCGTCAATTCTTTGAGCGTCGCGGTCAGTTCCCAGCGTGGTGATCACCAAAGCTTGGGTTTCACCACGCGTGAACAAAGCTGAACCATGGGTTCTAGGCAAAACACCGTTTCTGATTTCGATGGGGCGAACTGTACGCGTATCGCGTCCATCGATACGAGGCTCGCCAGCCAAAATTTGTGAACGTACGATTTTGGCCTCAATGTCAAACAACATGGATTCGACCTTGACGGCATCAAATTCAACACCCTGGGCGCTCAAGCCAGCCAAGGTGCTCGCATATGTTTCACGGCACGCTTGAGTTCTCAACTGCTTGTTTCGAATTTGATAGGCCGCTCTCAATGGAGCTTCTGCCAATTCACCAACCTTCGAAATCAAAGGCTCATTTTTAGCTTCTGGCTTCCAATCCCAAACAGGGTGACCGGCTTCTTTGACCAGCTCATGGATTGCATCAATCGCAACCTTGCCCTGCTCATGGCCAAACACCACGGCGCCAAGCATGACCTCTTCACTCAATTGCAAAGCTTCAGACTCCACCATCAAAACAGCAGACTCAGTTCCAGCAACCACCAAGTCCATGATGCTGTCTTTTCTCTGAGTTTGACCGGGATTTAAGACATATTCACCGTTGATGTATCCCACACGTGCGGCACTGATGGGTCCGTTGAAGGGGATGCCTGAGATACTCAGCGCGGCGCTGGATGCGATCAAAGCAGCGATATCTGCGTCCACCTCTGGATTCAAAGACAGGGTGTGAATCACCAAATGCACTTCGTTGTAAAAACCTTCAGGAAACAAGGGACGCAGGGGCCTGTCAATCAAGCGGCTGGTCAAGGTTTCCAACTCACTTGGCTTGGCTTCGCGCTTGAAAAAGCTGCCGGGAATTTTTCCTGCGGCGTAGGTTTTTTCAATATAGTCCACCGTCAAAGGAAAGAAATCCTGACCTGGCTTGGCGGATTTGGATGCAACGACGGTGGCCAACACCACCGTGT
This sequence comes from uncultured Burkholderiales bacterium, assembly GCA_903842945.1. Classification (GTDB taxonomy): domain Bacteria; phylum Pseudomonadota; class Gammaproteobacteria; order Burkholderiales; family Burkholderiaceae_C; genus Limnohabitans. Next base: position 9,872 of record CAIMNS010000273.1, on the reverse strand, counting down.
CTTCAATGTTGACCAAAACAGCACCTGTGGCTTGACGAGCAATCTCGCCCGTTTCCATGATCACTGTGTGTTGACCCCATTTAAAGGTCTTCGTTACTTTGTTAAAAAGCGACATTTGCTTAACTCCATTTGTTTTGGGGCATGAAGGCCATACCACCTAAGCCAGGAGGGTCGTCATAGAACAGAATGCCATTCCATCAAAATTGTGCGAGATGTCCTCTTTGCACGCGTTTGATGGAATGACACAGCTTCGATCCACAATCAAACTCTCCATTGCTGTTGAACAGAGCGCTTGCGCTCATCAACAAGATGCATAAAGGCGTCTGAGCTAAGGGAATAACTCAGACGCCTTTGGAAAAAATACCACTTATTTGCGTAAACCGAGTTTAGCAATCAAGGCTGAATATCGATTCAAATCCCTGGACTTCAAGTAATCCAACAATTTGCGACGTCGACTGACCATGCGAAGCAAGCCACGGCGTCCGTGGTGATCCTTGGCATGGGTCTTGAAATGGGGGGTCAACTCATTGATTCGAGCTGTCAAAAGGGCGACTTGCACCTCAGGACTGCCTGTATCGTTGGCAGCACGCGCATTTTGCGCAACAACTTGCGCGATGGTTGTAGATAACATATCGATTTCCTTGTGTTTTATTTTGACTTGCGCATCCCCTTGGAAGGATAGGAGAGCGTGCGCTTCACAACCTAAGGTAGCAAAGCCCATAGAGTATACCCCAATTCACCTTTTGAAACCCATTTACAAGGGGTGGCGCTGACATTCACAAGGCATTAAAGATCAACGAAGAAGCAACACAAGATCAAAAAGTAATACTATAGATTTAATTATCGAGTTGGCTCTCTTTTTGGGCTTGGATTCATACCCTGATCAAAAAAACGCTTTGCAGTTTGACTTGTAGAAAACCTTGGATAAAAAAACTGCGATATTGGGCCTCTTCTATCAATTTCAATGCATCAAGAAATATAAATATTTTTATCAAAACAAGGCTTGAAATAACTGGCACAGGTCTCCATGTTTTAAGCACCGTTGAACAAATTTCTTGCTCAACAATTTTTAAAACCAACTGGAGATTTACATGTTGTTCACCCCTTTGACTGTGGCACTCAATCAAGCACAAAAGCGCCCTTCTGTTCAAGCCTTTGAGAGATTTTTAGGAGACGTCGTCAAGGCACCCTCGAAAATCAGTTCTTTCACAGAAGCCGAGGCGGCTTATACACTTGAGATCGATGTACCCGGTGTCAGCAAAGAGCATTTGCTCATCAAGATCGACGAGCAAATCATTCGCGTTGAAAGCAAGCCTGAGGCAAAACGAAAGTACAACTTGAGTTTTGAATTGCCCATCGCAATCGATCCCTCTTCAAGCCAAGCCAAATTGGAAGACGGCGTGTTGAATTTGGTTCTCACCAAGAAAAAGCCCATTGATCAAGTCGCCGTTCTTCATGTTCTTTGAAACTTTTTAATGTCGACCTTTGAAGGAAGGCGTTGACCCGCCTTCTTTCAACGCGGCCAACTCAAAAGTGGCGCACCTCACATGTCCTGCGTGTGAGCACTTAGGCGACCACATCCGATAGACTCCATCTGGGTTTGACATCAAAGTCATAGCACTTTGAACCCTTTTCAATGCCCGACTGCACTCTCATGGCAGCGGCCATGGCAATCATGGCACCATTGTCTGTGCACAAAGAAAGCTCAGGGAAAAAAACCTTGGCACCCATTTGAGAACAGGCCTTGAGCAAAGCCTCTCTTAAAGTTTGATTGGCACCGACCCCGCCAGCCACGACCAAGGTTTTGAGCTGGGTTTGCTTCAAGGCAGCAATTGATTTTTTAACCAAAACCTCGACAATCGCGGCTTGAACAGAAGCTGCCAAATCGGTTTTGCAGGCCTCAATGTCCTTTTCGGTCATTTTTTTTATTTGTGTCAGCACAGAGGTTTTTAAGCCCGCAAATGAAAAATCAAGTCGCCCGCTGTGCAACATCGGTCTGGGAAAACTAAAGGCCTTGGGGTCTCCGTGCACAGCCAACTGAGACAGTGCTGCGCCCCCCGGATAATCCAAGCCAAGCAGCTTGGCAGACTTATCAAATGCTTCTCCTGCAGCATCATCCACACTCTCTCCCAACAATTCATATTGCCCCATGCTTTGAACACCCATCAGTTGCGTGTGCCCACCAGATACAAGCAAACAAACAAATGGAAAGCTGGGGGGATCTTCACTCAAAAAGGGAGACAACAAATGTCCCTCCAAATGATGCACGCCCAACAATGGAATGTTCATCGATGCAGCCAGTGAAGCCGCAACACCAGCACCCACCAGTAACGCACCCGCTAGCCCAGGGCCCTTGGTGTAAGCCACCAAATCAACTTGTGCAATGCCAACCCCAGATTGGGTCAACACTTGGTTCAAGAGTGGAATGATTCTCTGAATATGGTCTCGACTGGCCAACTCAGGTACGACGCCGCCATAGGGTTGGTGCATTTCAATTTGCGTATGCAATGCATGTGCAAGCAATTGGGGTAACCGGGTCGCACTCGACTGGGTTCCCGCGCGCAGGCCAGTCGCTGCGTCTTGATCAAATTTGACCAAGGCCACGCCACTCTCATCGCAAGACGACTCAATTCCTAAAATATACACTTTGGCTCCCAATTGACCCATCGCAGGAGGCTGAACAAAGAAATCCGCAAGTCTTCATTATCGCCGATGGACTTAAAAAAAATCAGTCTAAAGTACAAATTGGGAGAGAATACAGGCATGAGCATCAGTCACTACATCAAAGAAATCGGTCGAGGCAAAGAAGGTGCAAGACATTTGAACACCGAACAAGCTTGCGACCTGATGGATCGACTATTGGGTGGCCAGGTCAGTGATTTAGAACTAGGTGCTTTTTGTATCGCCATGAGAATCAAAGGTGAAACACCTCAAGAAATGATTGGTTTTTTACAAGCCATTCAGTCCAACATCAAAAGAGTTCATCTTTCAATTGACAGACCCTCTCAGCGTCAACGCAAGCCGGTGATTGTGATTCCAAGTTACAACGGCGCAAGAAAACTGCCCCTTTTCACACCCGTTTTAGCAGGAGCACTGGCACAACTCGATTACCCGGTCTTGGTCCACGGCTATCCCACAGAGGACAAAAGAGTCAGCACCCAAGAAGTCTTTGAGTTGCTTGACTGGCCCGTCGTCAACGACACCCTCCCTTTGAGCGCAACAAACCTGAAAGAAGGTCAGGTCTTGTACGTTTCCATGAAGCATTTATCCCCAAAGATCTGTGAATTGCTCAATGTTCGAAAAACCATCGGCCTTAGAAATTCAAGCCACAGTTTGGTCAAAATTCTCAACCCCGTGGAAGAAGAGTTTCATGTGCTACAACTCTCAAGCTACACCCACCCAGAATACCTGGTGTCCATGTCTGAGGTGTTCCAGCTTTTAAAGAAAAACGTCCTTTTTTTCAGGGGCACAGAAGGCGAAGCGGTTGCGGATCCTAGACGAACACCTAAAATGACTGGTTTTGTTCATGGCACATCGGAAATTTTGACCGAGCAAATTCAAGGCTCTGTGGAGCCTTACCATGATTATCCACAAACCACCGATCCCAAAGAAGCCGCCAACTACACCCAGTTGGTTTTGAAAAATCAGCTACAACTGCCTTTGTCAATTCAGGCTCAAATCAATGCAATTGAACAATTGAGCCTCAAAATTCTAGATCAATGACACCTTCAATGTCCCCCTCTTCCATTGAGCCCTCCGTTGACAATCACCCCCATTGGCCTGTGGTGCAACTCGTTGGTGCTGGCCCAGGCGACCCAGACCTCTTGACCCTCAAAGCGTTGAAAGCCATTCAAGCTGCAAGCGTTGTTTTGTACGACGATTTGGTATCTGCAGAAATTTGCGCATTGATTCCTAAAACATGCAGGTCTATTTTTGTGGGTAAAAGAGGTGGCTGTAAGTCAACCCCTCAAGCCTTTATTGAAAAGCTCATGGTTCAATGCGCCAAGAACGGGGAGCGCGTGGTTCGATTAAAAGGGGGCGACCCTTGCATCTTTGGTCGAGGCGGAGAAGAAATTGAGGCTCTGCGATCTCAACAAGTCAACGCATGCATCATCAATGGCATCACCTCAGGACTGGCTGCAATGGGTTCATTGGGCTTGCCTTTGACGCACCGTCATCATGCGCACGGCGTGGTGTTTGTTACAGGACATGCCAAGCATGGACATGAGGGCGTCAATTGGGTTGAATTGGGTCAAACTGCCCACAACTCGAAATTGACCTTGATCGTTTACATGGGCATGGGCTTGACACAAGACATTCAAAAGGGGCTCTTGCACGGCCTGGCTCCTTTTACACCCGTTGCCGTTGTCGAGCGCGCGAGCACTCATGCACAAAAACACCTGGTGACGACTTTAGAGCGTTTGTCCCTTGAAATTCATGCCCAAAATTTTCAAAGTCCGTCGGTCATCATCATCGGTGATGTCATTCAAGGTTTGCAGGCCATGAACGCAGAGCTCATGAACGACCGTGAAGTTCCACCGCCAGAAAGCTACGGCAAACAAAACCATCAAATCGGGTAAATACTTAGGGGCTAAGCTAGCTTGGTTCAAGGGTTAGAAAGCAATAGAAATTTTTATATTTTTGCTTGATTTGTACATCAATAGGGATCACAGCCTCTCAGATGTCACATCTATCGTGCGAAAATAGCGCCTTTAGGCAGACTTGGATAACCTTCCAAGACATCAGCCCTTTGCAGTGCTAACCAATAGGAATTGTTATGGATGCAGAACGCTCAAATTTAATCGGCTCAACGCTTTCGAGTCTTCAAGCTCGAACCCTTGAACTTCGGGGGTATCTTTGACTACGATGCCAAGTCAGAGAGACTAAGAACGGTCAACGCCTCACTGGAGGACCCCAGTGTTTGGAACGAGCCCAAAAAAGCTCAAGAGTTGAGCAAAGAAAAGAAATCCTTAGAAGATGTGGTCATCAATCTTTCAAAATTAGAACAAGAGATCATTGACAACCTAGAACTCTTTGAGATGGTCAAAGCTGAAAACGACGAAGCCGCGCTTGAAGACATTGAAACTGAAACTGCCTCTTTGAACCAAAGCATTGAAAAGCTCGAGTTCAGAAGAATGTTCAACAATCCTGCAGATCCTTGCAACGCATTTCTAGACATTCAATCTGGCGCTGGTGGCACTGAGGCTTGTGACTGGGCCAGCATGCTTCTTCGACAGTATTTGAGATACGCCGAAAGAAAGAACTTCAAAGCCACGTTAGAAGACGAGTCTGCGGGAGATGTAGCGGGTATCAAAAGCGCCACCATCAAAATCGAAGGTGAATATGCTTTTGGGCTTTTGAGAACAGAGACCGGTGTTCATCGCTTGGTTAGAAAGTCCCCTTTTGACTCCTCTGGAGGTCGGCACACCAGTTTTGCGAGTGTCTTTGTCTATCCAGAGGTGGACGACTCCATTGAGATTGATATCAATCCTTCCGATGTACGCGTTGACACCTTCAGAGCCAGCGGTGCTGGTGGTCAGCACATCAACAAGACCGACTCCGCCGTGCGATTGACCCATCTCCCAACGGGTATTGTCGTTCAATGTCAAGACGGCAGGAGTCAGCACAGCAACAAAGACGTGGCTTGGAAAAGACTCAGAAGTCGGCTTTATGACTTTGAGATGCGAAAGCGAATGGAGGAGCAACAAAAATTAGAGGACACCAAAACCGATGTGGGCTGGGGCCATCAAATTCGCTCCTATGTTTTAGATCAAAGTCGCATCAAAGATCTTAGAACCTCCGTTGAAATCTCCAACACTCAAAAGGTTTTAGATGGCGACTTAGATGCCTTCATTGAAGCGTCCTTAAAGCAAGGCGTTTAATGACCTCTCGCTCAAGAAATGATCAACGATCGATTGCCTTCATCAACGTTTTCATGTCAACACACAACCGATCACCAAAAACTCGAGGAGCTTAGACGTGCAAGAAGATAACCCCAGTCAAATTGTTCTTAGAAAAGATTACCAAGCCAGCGCATTTTTCATTGACCAAGTCGATTTGACCTTCGACTTAGATGCTACCAAAACCCGTGTTTTGAACAAAATGCAAGTGCGCCGCAACCCCGACACACCCACACAGGCGCTCAGGCTCCTTGGGGAAGAATTGAATTTAGCGCGTGTACTTGTCAACGGTCAAGGCACCTCCTTCAAACTAGAAGACTCCTGCTTGGTGCTAGAGAATCTGCCAGAAGGCAATGACGTCTTCGAGTTAGAAATATTCACCACTTGCAACCCAAGTAAAAATACAAAATTAATGGGTTTGTACGTGAGTCAAGACTCCTTCTTCACGCAATGTGAGGCTGAAGGCTTCAGACGCATCACTTACTTTCTTGATCGACCCGATGTCATGTCTTCTTACACAGTCTTGATGAAGGCTGATCAAAAACAATATCCTGTACTCCTGTCCAATGGAAACTTGGTTGACAGCGGCCTTTTGGAGGATGGTCGACATTTTGCAAAGTGGTCTGATCCACATAAAAAACCGAGCTATCTCTTTGCCTTGGTTGCAGGGCAGTTGGTTTGTAGAGAGCAACGCATCACCTCGCAAAAAGGGTCCGAGCATTTGCTTCAAATTTATGTTCGACCCGGTGACTTGGATAAAACCGAACACGCCATGAACTCGCTCATGGCCAGCATCGCTTGGGACGAAACCCGTTTCAATTTGAGCTTAGATCTTGAGCGCTTCATGATCGTTGCGACCTCTGACTTCAACATGGGTGCCATGGAGAACAAGGGCTTGAATGTTTTCAACACCAAATTTGTTTTGGCCAACTCACAAACGGCAACCGACTCAGACTTTGAGAACATCGAAAGTGTGGTCGCGCATGAATACTTCCACAACTGGACGGGCAATCGCGTGACCTGTAGAGACTGGTTTCAGCTTTCATTGAAGGAAGGGCTCACAGTCTTTAGGGATCAAGAGTTCTCTCAAGACGTTGCCCATGTCCCCTCAGCACGTGCGGTCAAACGAATTGAAGATGTTCGTCTTTTAAGAACCGTACAGTTTGCTGAAGATGCGGGCCCCATGTCTCACCCTGTGAGACCTGATCAATATTTAGAAATCAACAATTTCTACACCGTCACCATTTACGAAAAAGGTGCTGAGGTGGTTCGAATGATGCAGACTTTGGTGGGCAAAGAGGGCTTTAAAGCTGGCATGGCTCTTTATTTCGAACGTCATGATGGGCAAGCCGTCACCTGCGATGACTTTGCAAGTGCCGTTGCAGATGCAAACCCTCAATCCGCCTTGAAAGAACATTTAGAGATCTTTAAACGTTGGTACTCTCAAGCGGGGACCCCCCTGTTACGAGTTCATGGTGAATATGACGAAGTCCAACTTCGTTACACCCTGCACCTCAATCAAATGCCCCCTAGCAACCACAGCGATAACGAACCGTACCTGATTCCCGTTGAGGTCGGCCTCTTGAACTCACAGGGCCAGGAGACCCATGCGACTCAACTCTTGGTGTTGCACGAATCAAGCGCCTCCTATGTGTTTGAGAATGTTTCCTCACGACCGATTGCTTCGGTCTTGCGTCAATTCAGCGCACCCGTGGTCCTTGAGCAACCCCTATCGCAAAGTGAATTGTTGACCCTACTAGCGTTTGACTCAGACCCCTTCAATCAATGGGATGCGGCTCAAAAAATCTGCCTGCAAGCTGCTCTTGAAGCCTATCAACAAAAGCTGAATGGCCAACTTGAATTCTCCAACCCCATATCCGGCGAGCTCATGGCTGGCTTGCGTCAAATACTTCGCAATCCAAACCTTGACAATGCCTTCAAGGAACTGGTCCTCACACTTCCAAGTGAATCTTACATTGCAGAGCAATTGACCGTGGTAGATCCCGCATTGATTCATCAAGTCAGGGAAGAGATGAAGTCTCAGATCGCTAGGGACTTGTTTGAAGACTGGCAATGGATTTATCACAACAACCAACTCCTTGGCGCGTACAAACCAGAGCCCTTTGACATGGGGCAGCGTGCCATCACGTCTATGGCGCTCCAATACCTGTGCCTACAAGCCGTGCAAAGTGGTGACAAGCTTTGGCCTGGCATCACTTACCAAAAGTTCAAAGATGCTCACAACATGACTGAACGCTTTGCAGCGATGGGGGCTTTGGTCAACGCAGGGCACGAACTGGGTGACAAAGCACTTGAGCTCTTTCACGCGATGTTCTCCAACGAGGCCTTGGTCTTGGACAAGTGGTTTGCTCTTCAAGCCAGTGCATGCGAGAGACAAACCCCCGTTTTGACTAAAGTCAAACAACTCACGCAGCACGCTGACTTTCACATCAAAAATCCAAATCGTGCAAGAAGTTTGATTTTCAGCTATTGCATGTCCAATCCAGGCGCCTTTCACAAAGCCGATGCCTCAGGCTATGTGTTTTGGGCAGAAAAAGTGTTGGAAATTGACGCCTTCAATCCACAAGTGGCCGCACGTCTAGCCCGAGGTTTGGATCGATATCGCAAATTGGCTCAACCCTACCAAAATGCTGCCCACGAGGCCATCAAACGCGTGGCCGCCAAATCGGATTTAAGCAACGATGTGCGTGAGGTCATTTCTAGAGCATTGGGAGACGCATCATGAGTATTTCACTCACCAGATACTTGGTTGAAGAGCAAAGAGACAAAGGACACATACCTCCTGAGCTGAGACTTTTACTCGAAGTGGTGGCACGGGCTTGCAAAAGCATCAGCCATGCCGTGAACAAGGGGGCTTTAGGTGGAGTGCTGGGCTCGGCGCATACGGAAAACATTCAAGGCGAGGTTCAAAAAAAACTAGACATCATCGCCAACGACGTTTTGATTGAAGCCAATGAATGGGGTGGACATTTGGCTGCCATGGCTTCTGAAGAAATGGATGACATCTACTCGGTTCCCAACCGTTATCCTCAAGGTGAATATTTGTTGCTCTTTGATCCCCTAGATGGATCGAGCAACATTGATGTCAATGTCAGCATCGGGACCATTTTTAGTGTGCTGAAAAAAACGTCGGCCGCCACAACCGTTTCTAAAGAGGATTTTCTTCAAGAAGGCAATCAACAAGTCGCTGCGGGCTATTGCGTCTATGGTCCACAAACAACCTTGGTACTGACAGTAGGTGATGGTGTGGCCATGTTCACCTTGGACAGAGAACAAGGCTCCTTTGTGTTGACCCAAGACCATGTTCAAATTCCATTGGATACCAAAGAGTTTGCCATCAACATGAGCAACATGCGTCACTGGGATACGCCAGTTAAACAATACATTGACGAATGTTTACTTGGCAAGGAGGGCCCACGAGAGAAGGACTTCAACATGCGATGGATAGCATCCATGGTGGCCGACGTGCACAGAATTTTGACGCGTGGTGGCGTGTTCATGTACCCATGGGACAAGCGAGAAGCCCACAAGCCTGGTAAATTGCGGCTATTGTACGAAGCCAACCCCATGAGTTGGATTGTTGAACAAGCAGGTGGCGCTTCAACCAATGGCTTGAACCGTATTTTAGACATCAAGCCCAAAGAACTTCACGAACGAGTCAGTGTGATCCTTGGCTCCAAAAACGAAGTCGACCGCATCACACGCTATCACTCAGAGGCTTCATCCCAATGATCTTGGGACCTAAGCCACCCTTTGAGCTTTGCAACCCCAAGCGGTTGGACCCCCTTTAGGCAAAAACCTTTCTGAAGTTGCCTAAAGGGTTCTTAGGACTCCCCAAGTTGAGGAGTTTGCCTTATGGTTACTTCTCTATCTCAAACCAGCAAAAAAGGTTAAGCTATTGTCTTGGATAAACTATAACTTCTCACAAACTCGCTTTGTATACGCATCATA
>CAIMNS010000272.1 GCA_903842945.1 uncultured Burkholderiales bacterium | reverse complement strand
CCTGAGCCCTGTGAGTCACGGTCTCTGGAAGCACCGAATCCTCCACCTGAATTGGAATCACGATCTCTGGAGCCACCAAAGCCGCCGCCTGAATGAGCGTCTCGCTCTCTTGAGCCCCCAAATCCGCCTCCACCTCCGAAGCCGCCGCCACCAAAGCCGCCACCGCCTCCAGGTGCGCCACGACCACGGCCGCGTGGAGCCTGACGCTTGTCATCAAACCCCCTTGGACGCTCAGAGCGTTGCGTGGGTTCGAGTCCTGGGATCACCTCAGCCTTCAAGGGCTGCTTGGTATAGGATTCGATGTCAAAGATTTTGCGGCGATCGCGAAATTCAGCAAACGTAATGGCCAAACCATCGCGCCCTGCGCGCCCAGTGCGTCCAATGCGATGCACATAGTCCTCGCTCTTCATGGGCAAGCCATAGTTGAACACGTGGCTGATGCTTGGGACATCAAGGCCACGAGCGGCCACATCTGTGGCGATCAGAAATTGAACCTGCCCATTTCTAAAGGCCATCAAGCGTCGATTTCTCAAACCTTGACTCAAAGCACCATGCAATGCGACAGCAGAAAAGCCAGACTGCTGCAAATCGGTGGCCAAGCCATCACATTCGATTTGCGTGCTTGCAAACACAATGGCTTGCTCAATGCTGGTGTCTCTTAACCAATGGTCAAGCAGTTTTCTTTTGTGTTGTGAGTGATCGGCCCAAAACATCGTTTGCTTGATGTTGGAGTGTTTTTCTTGCGGTGAATCGATTTGAATGCGCTGGGGCTGTCTCATCACACGAGTGGCTAGGGCTTGAATGCGAGGCGCAAACGTGGCCGAGAACATCATCGTTTGATGGCGCTCGATGGTCAGTTGATTGATTTCAGCCAAGTCATCCGAAAAACCCAAGTCAAGCATGCGGTCAGCCTCATCGACCACCAAAAACTGCACTTGCTCCAGTTTGATGTGCATGGAGCGTTGAAGATCGATCAAGCGTCCAGGCGTTGCAACCACCAGATCTGCATTTTGCAATTTGGCAATTTGCATTGCATAGGGCATGCCGCCAACAATGTTGGCGACCCTTAAACCTCTGCAGTGCTTGACCAAATCAATGGCATCATGGGCCACTTGTTGAGCCAACTCACGCGTTGGGCAAAGCACCAAGGCGCCGGGCGTGGCTGCCTTGAAATTTCTTGATTGGGTGGGGTCCTTGCGCTTTGGCTTTTTCGGTGGAGGAGCACCTTCAGCAAGTGCTTTCGCCACAACCGCATCCCATTCACGGGTTTGCTCCAGCACTTTTTCGTTGGCTTGATGCAAAAGGGTTTGAATCACGGGCAATAAAAACGCTGCGGTTTTACCGCTTCCCGTTTGACTCGATACCATCAAGTCGGTGTGAGAGTTGTTGACCAAGTCCTTCATGGCCAAAGGAATCACCTTGATTTGCACGGCAGTCGGCTCGGTGTAACCCAAATCGTTGACCGCAGCGACCAATTCAGGTGCAAGACCCAAAGCCTTGAAAGGATTGGGGCCCTTGGGGGCAGGCTCAGTGACCACAGGTTCAGCGACCAAAGTTTCAGTGGCCACCAATTCAGTGGCCTCTACGGGCGCAATGGTTTCAAGAAGTTGGGGTTCAGATTCTGAAGATCCGCTGGTAGGGACATCAGAAATTCTATCGATTTCAAAAGAATCAGGCATACGTTATCCGCTCACTTGGTGTGGCGGCTCCATCGAAGGTTGGTAACAACATCAACCTTCAAACAGAGATCTACGCTATAGAGACTTGTCTGGTTTTAAAAACCGGATAACTACTTAGCGATTTTGGTCAATCATGTGATTGACCCAAGGTGTGAGGAAGATGCGCGAGTTCGTCATCTTG
>CAIMNS010000271.1 GCA_903842945.1 uncultured Burkholderiales bacterium | reverse complement strand
CACAATGAAATTGAGGGATTTGTTGGCGACGGTTGGAAAAGGATGGGCCGGATCCAAACCCACAGGAACCAGCAAGGGTCTGACTTCATGATCGAAATACTGTTTGACCCATTTTTTTTTGTAAGCCATTTCGTTCAGCATGGGAGAGCAGTCGCAGGCCTTTGCTGGAAAAGTCAGGCAACAAGTCCTCGTTGTAAAGCGCATATTGCTCATCCACCAAACGATGGGCCAACTCTGAGAGTTTGGTGAATGAGTGGCTGCTGTACAGCGCTTTGTTGTCATGGTTATGCACAGCACGCAAATGCAAAGCCATTCTGACTTCAAAGAACTCGTCTAAATTAGAAGACACAATGCACAAATAGCGCAGTCTCTCTAAAAGAGGAACATCTTTTCTTTTGGCCCAGTCCAACACCCGCTCATTGAAGGCCAGGAAGCTTTCATCCCTGGGCAAAAACAGATGCTCTTTAGAATTGCTCAACTCATTTGTCCTTTTTTAGCAGATGGGAACCTCAAGACTGCAATTCTAAGGTAAAGGAAGTGATTACAAGGGCAATTTTGGCTGATGACACTGAACCAAGTAGGAATGAAATAAATGACAGGCTTTTTGCCAGTCAAAGTCAAGCGCTCTTTGCCTGGCTTGGGACCGGTCGATCTGAAGCGCTTGTTCAACGGCCAAGGTCAGGTCCTTGTCCAAGGCTCCGCCCAAGCTTTTACCGGCATCGTCCTTTTTCTCAAGCACCTGTAGTGGCCCATCCACAGGAAAAGCTGCTACGGGTGTGCCGGTGCTCATGGCCTCCAGCATGACCAAGCCAAAGGTCTCATTGAGGCTAGGAAAAACAAACACATCTGCAGCCGCATACACCTTCGCCAAGGTCCTTCGATCCAAGACCCCCAACCAACGCACATCGTCATAGCTTGACTGCAGCTCTTGCAACACAGGTCCAACGCCGCAAACCACTTTGCTGCCTTTGAGGGGCACATTTAAAAAAGCCTTGATGTTTTTCTCATAAGAGACTCGGCCCACATACAAATAAATTGGACGCTCTAAACCCCTTAACTGCTCTTGCTCCAAAGGGGTTGGGTGGTACTCAAACAAATTCGTATCCACGCCATGGGTCCAGGCACGGAGATTTTGAAACCCACGCGCAGCAAGCATCTTCAAAACCCCCTCTGTGGGAACCATCACCCCTTTGGAATGCCTATGAAAATGTCGCATGAATGCGTAACCCATGAACAAGGGCACTTTCAAGGCGGCTTTTAAGATTTCGGGAAACTTGGTGTGAAACGCCGTTGTGTAGGACCAGTTTTGTTGGGCAGCGACTCGTCTTGCGGCCCAACCCATTGGCCCCTCGGTGGCGATGTGCAAGGCCTCAGGCTTGAATTCGGTCAATAAATGATGGAGTTTTTTATAGGGCTTTTTGGCCAAATCAATGCCTTGATAGCCAGGACAGGGACGGGTCTCGAAAAGATAGGGATGAAGAACCAAGACCTCGTGCCCAGCTTGCCTTAAGCCTTCAACCAGTTCGATGAGCGTGGTCACCACACCATTGACCTGAGGAGACCAGGCATCGCTGACAAGGGCGATTTTCAAAGTTGAACTCCTTTAGGCTTCTACCAACTCGTGGGCTGGATCTTCCATGGTCAAGGGATCCCAAAAGAGGAGTTCAAGTGAGCCATCGAAGTTCTCAATCATCGCCGAGCGACTCTCCACCCAGTCGCCGTCGTTGCAATACAAAACACCATCAATCTCTCTGATTTGAGCGCGGTGTATATGACCACACACCACCCCCTGAAACCCTCTTCTTTTGGCCTCTTGAGCCAATGCATCCTCAAAGGCCGTTACATAGTTCAAGGCGGATTTGACTTTGTGCTTTAAATACGCAGACAAAGACCAATAAGGCAAGCCCAAATAGGATCTGATTTTGGCCACATAGCGATTGAGCCTCAAGGTCAATTCATACAAGTTGTCCCCCACATGGGCCAACCATTTGGCATACTGAACAACGGCATCAAAATAATCCCCGTGGGTGAGCCATAAGCGTCTTCCATCTGCCAGTGTGTGCTCGGCCTCTTCTAGCAACTCCACCCCACCGAATTGGTGATTGACAAATTGCCTTGCAAACTCATCGTGGTTGCCTGGAACATAAACCACACGCGTACCTTTTCTAGCGCGGCGCAACAATTTTTGAATCACATCGTTGTGCGCCTGTGGCCAATGCCACCTTCGCTTGAGTTGCCAACCGTCAACAATATCTCCAATTAAATACAGGAAATCACTGCTGTTGTGCTTTAAAAAACTAAGAAGTGCCTCTGCTTGGCAACCGGGTGTGCCCAAATGCAAGTCAGAGATGAAGATGGCTCTGTAATGCATCAAGCACCTAAAAAATGCTTTCTGTAGCGACTGGGCAAATCTGCGATGCGCATGAGCATCGGTAGGTCGGCTGTGTTGAAATCAGGATCCCAAGCGGGCGCACCCAAAATCTTCGCGCCCAATCTGAGGTAACCCTTGATCAAAGCAGGAGGATCCACTTTGGCTTGAGCATCGAACTGCTCAACGGGTAAGGGCAAACGAGGGCGAACTTGTAACTCTATAGGAGCCAAATGGGTTTGCTTGAATTGATTCCAAATGCTGGCTGCTGCTTCGCCGCTCACCACGCCATTGTGCATCATTGGAATACTGGCGCAACCAATCATGGTGTCCAAGTTGTTTCGAACCATGAATTCAGCCAAGGCCCCCCAAAGTGCCATGATGACCGCACCTTGTCGATAATCGGGATGCACACAACTTCTCCCAAGCTCGACCATTCTCTCTCTCAAACCTCTTAGGCGGGTCAAATCAAACTCTGTATCGGTATAGTTTCCGCCAAGACGCTTGGACTGGGCT
>CAIMNS010000270.1 GCA_903842945.1 uncultured Burkholderiales bacterium | reverse complement strand
TATGCTGGTGCAGGTGATGAAAGACCCTTTGGGAACCAAGGGGGCACGTTTGTCTGCGCAAATCAGTATCGCTGGACGGTTATTGGTGTTTTTACCGCAAGATGATCACATCGGTGTGTCGCAAAAAATCCCTCTTGAGCAACGCACTATGTTGCGTGAAAGACTGTCTCAATTAGCGCACCAAGGTGAGGCCAAGGGCGGTTTTATTCTTCGCACCAACGGTGAAGATGCGACAGACCAAGAACTCAGTGAAGATATTGCCTATTTAAGGAAAACGTGGGAACGAATACGGTTTGCATCTGTCAACCAAGCCGCTAAATCACTCTTACACCAAGATTTGAATTTGCTCCAACGTGTTTTGCGTGATTTTGTGACCGAAGGTACGCAAACCATTCGCATCGACTCGGGTGAACAGTTTGGCATGTTGAAGGCTTTTGGTGAAGAATTCATGCCGTCTTCAGTGAATAAGCTCATTCATTACAAAGGCGAGCGCCCCATTTTTGATTTATTCAATATTGATGCCGATATTCAAGCTGCTTTGGGGCGAAGAGTTGAGCTCAAATCTGGCGGATATTTGATCATTGACCAAACTGAGGCCATGACCACGGTGGATGTGAATACCGGCGGGTTTGTGGGCGCAAAAAGTTTTGATGAAACCATATTCAAAACCAATTTAGAAGCAGCCGGCGCTATAGCCCGTCAATTACGCTTGCGAAATTTGGGTGGCATGATGGTCATTGACTTTATCGACATGCAACGCCAAGACCACCAGTCTGCAGTTCTCAGCGAACTTGACAAGCAACTTAGCAAAGACCGTGTCAAAACTTCTTTCAGCAGTTTCTCACCCTTAGGGCTGGTGGAGATGACCCGTAAACGGACCCGCGAGTCTCTTGCGCACTTGCTGTGCCAAGCCTGTACATGCTGTCAGGGGCGCGGCATTGTGAACACCCCGCGCACGGTGGCTTATGACATCTTGCGTGAAATTTTGCGCGAAGCCCGACAATTCAGTCCTCAAGAATTTCGCGTACTCGCTGCGCCTGCGGTCATCGAACTTCTTCAAGAAGAAGAAAGTCATCACTTGGCTGGATTGAGTGACTTCATTCGCAAACCTATTTCTTTGATGGCTGAATCAGGCCTAGGACCAGAAGATTACAACATTGTGTTGCTATGACATTGCCTGCCTCTGTTCCTATTCTGACCTATCACCATACGCAAGTCCCTCCTGCCAAAGGCTCGCCTATGCGAAGCCTGTGGGTGTCACCAAAGGTTTTTGCAGCTCACATGCGCTGGCTTGATCGCCTGGGTTTTAAAGGCATGGACATGACTTCGTTGATGCCCTATGTGCGCGGCGAAAAAAAAGGGAAAGTGGTGGGCATTACTTTTGATGATGGCTACCAAAGTAATTTGCAATATGCACTTCCGATTTTGAATCACCATGGTTTTAGCGCGACCTGTTATGTGGTGAGTGGTTTGATGGGGCAGTTCAACCAATGGGACACTCCTTTAGGTATACCCCAAGCCCCCCTCATGACGGCAACTGAACTTCAATCATGGGTCAGTGGCGGAATGGAAGTCGGGTCCCACACCTGTACCCATGCAGACTTGACGCATCTGACATTGACGCAAGTTCACCAAGACATGGTTCAAAGCAAACAGGATTTGGAGCAGTTACTGCAAAGACCTGTGACACAATTTTGCTATCCGTATGGACATTTTTTACCCGACCACGAAGACTTGGTGTTTGAAGCGGGCTATGTGGCAGCCACCACCACCCACAGAGGGCTAGCAAATTCTTTAGACAGAATGTCCGCACTTCCCCGTGTGCCCGTGGTTCGATCCACTTCCACTGCCCAATTCTTGCTTAAAGTGTTGACTCGTTATGAAGACAGCAAGAGAGCGAATAAGATAGGGGAGAGTTGGAAAAGCAGTGCAAAGAGAGCGCGCCAAGGCGTAGCCCTGCACTCCCACTCTGAC
>CAIMNS010000269.1 GCA_903842945.1 uncultured Burkholderiales bacterium | reverse complement strand
TTACCCTCCAAGGCTTGCATGATTTCTTCATCCGTGGGGTTGGCGTTTTTATGGAGCAAATCCACGCTGGACATGATCATCCCAGGGGTACAAAAGCCACACTGCAAAGCGTGACATTGTGCAAAGGCCACTTGAACGGGATGCAAAGCATCTTGTCCCAGGCCCTCGATGGTGGTGATGCTAGACGCATCCGCTTGGACTGCCAAGGTGGTGCACGCCTTGATAGACACCCCATCTTTTAAAACGGTGCAGCATCCACATTGAGAGGTATCACAACCGACATGGGTTCCCGTCAAGTGGCAGTGATCTCTGAGCAAATCAACGAGCAAGGTTCGCGCTTCAACCTCAAAGGATTGGGGGGTGTTGTTGATGGTGAGAGCTATTTTCATGAGGAGGAGTAAAGAGTTGACGCGGGCCAAGAGGCAAGACGACTTTCAGACAAGGCCATCGTCTGGCTCAATCCAACCCCTATTCTAGTGCCAAGACAGCCCCGACAGTGAATGCCCCCGTTCTGCGCGAGGACTCATCTTGGATGGGATCGAAGGGCACTGAATTTCGACACCCCCAAGGACACACCTAACGCCAAATCCAACAAAGAGGTTGACAAAAATAATTAAATATTTAAGTCAACATCTGTCTCTTGGCAGGCGTTGTATAGACACTCCCAATACGCGGAGCTCACAAAAAACCGAAAGGCTACTGTCATGAAAAACATCTTCACTTTATTGACCCTTGCTTCCATCGCCTCTTTCAGTTTTGCTGCCACCCCAGTCACCACACCAGGCACAACACTGACGCCCCAAGCCAGCACGACCGTGCTCAAGTCCAAAGCGAGCGATGGTGCAAAAACCAAGGCACACTCAGCAACAAAACCCAGCAGCGCTACAGCACCCACCCGTGCTGGTGAAATCAAGAAATAAGCATCAACATGCGTTTGGACGCCTGACTTGACTCCACAAGTTAGGCGTCATTTTTTTGGGCTCAAAGCCATGTGGTAGGTGGTGTAATGCGTCAGCACCTCCTGATAAGCCTCCAAATCGAATTCGTCTTTGTCGATCGACAAATCAATGAGTTCATCAAGACCTCTGTCGTAGCGAGCTTGAACCTTGATCAACAAAAGCTTTTGGTTGTTCACGATCAAATTAAAATTAGAAGAGATGGGGAAACTCCACTTTTGTGAATAAGGCATCTGGCCTTCTCGAACAACCAACACGTTCAATTCACCATCCCTCGCAAAAGCCAATAAATTTTGCGATTCACGCAAAGAAAAGCAATTCAGCAATTCTGGCTTAAGGTGAAAATCCTCCACCAACGCAATGGTTTTAGCTTCAACGATTTGTCCCGCCCCTTGGGCCAAAGCGTTTGAAGAATCTTCCCTGAAGTGCGAATCAAAATAAGCCGCCAATTCCTGACGACGGGTATCCACCCCCGTCATGGTCAAAATCAACTGGACAAAAGTACTGGGTAAATTTTCCATCTCACAGACGACCCATGTTTAAAAAATCAAGACGCGTGGTCAATTGAAGATCTCCATCTTCAAACACAACTGATAGCCTTTTCCCCAAACGGACTTGATGGCGGGTTCAGTATCTGTAGGCGTCACTGATTTAATTTTCTTTCTAAGTCGAGCAATCATTTCTTCCAAAGCATGCTTGCTCATGATGTCGTCGATGTCGTCGGTGGTGAACAAATCACTGAGAGAACCAGAGTCAAGCACATTGCCTTTGGCATTGGCCAAGGCAATGAGCAAGGTCTTTTCGCGACTGGTCAATCGCAACTTTTGAGAACCATCGGGGGTGATCAGCACGCGATCTTGAATTTGTAAGGTCCAAGAGTTTTCAGTCAATAACTTTTTAACTCGTTTACCCAAACCCTGCAAAACCAAAACCAACTCCACTGGAGAGACAGGTTTGGTCAAATACATGTCTGCTCCGCCATGGCTGTAACCAGCAATTCGATCATGCAAATTAGAGTTGGCCGTCATGATCACAATTCCAGCATTTGGCAAACTGGCACGAATGCGTTTAGACAAACTCAAACCGCTCTCACCTGGTAAATTCATATCAATGATGAAAATATCAATGGACTCTTGAATCACTGAGTCGTTCAACTCGGCAGCGCTTGAAGCCGAATAGACCAAAAAGCCATTGGCTTTTAAATGGGTCTCGACCTCTTGCCTTAAAAGCCTATCGTCTTCCACCAAAGCGACAACAAATTGGTGGGGATTGCTTAATTTTAAATTCATGCTAAATGGTCAACTTAAAAGTGGCTTGATTTTCACTGATCGAACATTGGATCTCTTTGTTCAATTTATCAAGCGCGGTTTTTACAATACTGAGTCCTATTCCCATACCGGGCTTGGTCATCACGTTTTCATGTCGGTAATATCTTTCAAAAATTTGATGCTCGTCGGGTTTTTGAGTAGGATCAAAAGAGTTGCTGATTTCAAAAAGAGTCTCGTAGCCCAGTGGCGAAGTCAAAGACTCAGGAAGTTCATTCGACACCTTGGTTTTAAAAACCGAGATGCTTATATTTTTTACTTTGGAGTCGTATTTGTAGGCATTGTCGATCAAGTTTTTGAGCACATACCCCAACAAGATAGGGTTGCTGTAGAAACATACGCCAGGCTCAATGTTCAATGTAAAACGAGTTTCGTCAGCATAATCCCCAATCAAGTCCTCAATGATTTGACTGGCATCCAACACCTCTAAGGGATATTCTATTTGATGCAACTCTAATCGATTTGAAAGAGCAACTTGCCCAATCAAATCTTTCATCCGGTTCACGGAGGACTCAATGCGATTGAGCTTTTTGTTGGAAGTGTCTTCCATGCTGTCCGGATGTTTTAGGGATTCAACCAAAAACTTAATGGCTCCCAATGGGTTCATCAACTCATGCGTGAGCAAATCGATCAAGGTGGTGCGCTCATTGAGTTTTTCCTTGTTCAACTGGGCCTCATTGGACAAGATCCGCAGCTTTTCCAAATCAACATGGGCCTCATTTCTTCGAAGTCGTGCTTGATAGACACCAACGATCAGCAACAAAGAACCCACCATCGTGCCGTTCAAATTGGAATAGTACTGAACCACCAATGGCGCTGAAATTTCTGTCAAGCCCATGATATTGGATACGCCCATGATGAAAAGAAATGCGTACGCTAGGGTTGACACGAACAGCAAATTTTTAATGAATTTGTGAGAAATATTGCTCGATTTCAAACCATAAAGTTGAACAAAAATATTGAACAAATGAATGGCCAATTGAAACTTCAAGGCCCAATTTGTATACCCCAAGAAGAGCAAACCAGCATCAAGGACTGTCAGGAAAATAACCACGCGCAACAAGACAATATAGCCCCTGGTCAGGTCATAATTTTTCAGCAAAGAATAAACCAATTGCGCGATCAAAGCGGCCCTTAGGCATGTCAAAAAGTAACTGATCTCTTTAAGTTGCACAGGGGTCAAAAAATCTATTGAAGAGGTCAATAGACCGTTAGAGTAAATCAAATTAAAAACAATGATGAGTTGTAGACAAACGTAAGAAAAAACCAAATAGTTGGGTCGGTAAACGAAATATAAAAAAGTCGATACCAGCAACAAGACTGCCACGCCAATCGATGCGGTGGATTGTCTGATTTTGTCAATGTTCAAGAAAGCAATTTTTTCAGAATGCATCACATCCAGCTGTAAATAAATGACGCCACGGGATTGAATTTTTAGATAAATTACATTGGGAATGGAAGGATTGCCCAAGATGCTGAAACAATGTGCGTCCTCAGAGCACGATTCATTGCTCTCTTTGACCAAGGCGCCCTTGACTGCTGTTTGCCATTCTTGATTGATCAACTCGTACTTTTCGATCCGATCGGTGAAGTAAGGCCCAATTCGCAACTTCAGTGGGTTGGCCTGAGTCGTTAAATTTCTAAACAAAGGAGCGGTATCAATTTTGATCCAAATGGGGTTGTCCGTATAACCCAAACGCAATTCATTTTTGTACAAAGAAAAATTTTGGCTTTCAATGGATTGAATAGATTGCTGATTTGAACGATCGATAAAGTAGCTGGTTGTAAAAACTGGATTCGTCTCATCTCCCCAAGCAACTGCACCGATTAAAAAGCAACATATCAAAATACATATATTTTTCATGACGGCCATTCTATGCATTTAAACGATTTCAACATCCACATGCTCCAAGAATTCAATTTCACCAACTTTAATGCGTAATTGTGAGTTTTAGTGTGCTTTTACCGGTGTATCAGCCGTAATTTACCTAATAAGACGATCAATAGCGTGAGGTTTTGTGAGCTTAAGGTATGGAGCATGTGGGGTTCTGGTGACGAAAAACTATGCTGACAGAACCTTTATTTTCACCCTGAACGCACGTGCTTATTGCAACCATTTCTGCTCTCATGCCAAGCCCTCCGATGGCGGGCCTGGACTGTCGTGCAAAAAAGAAAATAGGCCTTCAGCTCTCGTGCTTTTTTGTTGACCTGAGAAAAGGTGGGTCACATGTCTAGCGCATCCAAGACCAAAGAAGACCTAAAAAGTGTCGTTGCGTCTCACCCATCGGGCCTGACACCGCATACCACGTTGGTCGCGGCCTTGCTCTACATGATGTCCACCGATGGTGATTTGGCACCAGAGGAAATAGCGACGCTTCAAGAGTCGGTTGGCAAAGACGAAAATGCCATTCCAGTTGCTCGAACCTACATCAAAAAGAACAAGTTTTCGAACTTCTTGAAAGACGCCAATGAGATCTTGGATCGCCCCAGCAAGCTTTGCGTTTTAGCCAATGTTTACGAGTGCATGCAATCTGATGGCATTGTTCAACAAGCAGAGACGAATCTGTTTCAAAAAATGCAAAAGGCCTTCGGTTTTACCGACAAAACCTTTGACAAGGTCTCAAGCGTCCTCCTCACTAAAAATGGACACGCTGTTTTGGGCACCTATGAGCCCGAAAAAGCTAAGAAGTCCATCATCACCCCGCATTTGATTCTTGCTGCCTCCATTCTTTACATGATGTCTGCCGATGGTGATGTCAGCAACGAGGAAATTGGTCAATTGTCTGCCGTGATCAACCCCTATGAAGGTTTGCAGTCTGTGGCCATGGCCTATGTAGAAAAGAATCAACTGCACGAATTTATTCCACATGCCACAAAAGCACTCAATGCAACCCAGAAAACTTACATCCTTTTGAATCTTTGCGATTCCATGTTGATCGATGGATTTGCCGAGCCCAGAGAGGTCGAAATTTTCAATCAATTCCTGGAAGCTTTTGGGTACTCAGAGCACGCCTTTAAGCCTTATTACAGCGTCATTCACATCAAGAATGTCAAGCCCTTTGAAAGCAAAGATTCAAGCCTGGAAGTGTCAACGGGTCTTTTCCAAAACATCATCAACGATGAAAAAGGCGGTTTCACCGTCACCGAATCTGGCAAGCAATCCGCCCAAGACAAACTTTTGCACGATCGAGTCATTGAGGACGACGAGGATGGCGAAAAAATCCGCCGAACCATGGACGAGAACACCAAAAACGTCAAACATGACTTTGGCTCAAAAGAGCACCTTGCTGTCGTTACCGAAAATGCTACTTCAACCCAAAAACAAGCCTTCATCAATCAAGAGCAGGCCGATCTGAATGTTCAAAAAGCCGGGAGTGACGCGGACAAGGACAATGTTCAAAAAGTAAAGGGCGGCTCTGAAGACAACAACATCCAAAATATAAGTTCTGATCCCAACAGTGAGAACACGCAGAAATTGAGCCTTGACAAGGATGAGGTCAACATTCAATCC
>CAIMNS010000268.1 GCA_903842945.1 uncultured Burkholderiales bacterium | reverse complement strand
CTTTGAGGAAGAGTATATCTGCCTCAAATTGATCTACGTACTTCAAAAATACCAAAGTAAACGCATTCAACTCAAGCAAATCCTTTAATTCAAGCAATGTATTCTTAATAGATTTCTGCGGATTTGAAAAAGCAATATCCATCTAAAACTTCCACTAAATCTATTCGCGCCATAGCACGCGCGTGTTAAAGTAGGGGAATATTTTGTTTGCTGGCAGCTTTCCTCCTCGATGAGTTCTGCTTTGGTGACAACAGTGATGTCGAATTAACGAAGGATCAAGAACAGATGAAAGAGTACTGTCCTGCGATGTCTTTGGGGTTCATGAGTTTGAACTCATGAACGCCTTAAGTGTTTGTGCTTATAGATATGACATGGGCAAGCAAATTGAGGATACTTTAAGTATGATTGAATGAACTCTTGAAGTTATACAGCACCCTAGATCAACGATACACTCGAGCATAACTTTCCAAGGGTACGAGCCATAGATTTTTTTGAAGACAGGAATACACATGATACTCAATTTAGGCTGGAAGACAGCACTGGCTTTATGCATGGCCTCCATCGTTTTTAGCCAAGCTTGGGCTCAATCTGCAGGAACGCCAGTTTCTGTCCCATATCCTGTGAGTCGTGTCACATTGGTCACGCATTCAAGTCCAGGCGGTGGAACGGATGTTTTCTTGCGTGATCTAGGTAAGTACCTAAGTCCTGTGATGAAAACAAATTTCGCCGTTGAGAACATACGCGGTGGCAGCGGCACCAAAGCCGTCAGCCATGTCGCAAAAAGTGCACCTGATGGCGCAATGGTTTATGGAACGACCCCCACGTATATTCAAACCACTCTATTGTCCAAGCCTGCCGTAGGTTATGACGGTTTGGATCCCATGCTGATTGTCTTCATCGACCCTGAGGTGGTATTTACGCGAGCGGACTCACCTTATAAATCTTTGCAAGATGTTATCGCCTTTGCAAAAGCCAATCCTGGTAAATCTCGATGGGGTGCAGCCAACCCAGCCTCACTTGAACGAATCGGAATGGAGAAACTGGCTCGGGCGGCCAATGTCAAAGTACCCATCGTGAGCCATGAAGGCGGCGGCGATATGATGATTGGCGTGCTCAATGGAACGTATGACATTGGTATTGGCGAGATGCAGGAATTACAGGGTCAACTTGAAGCTGGAAAAGTCAGGCTTTTAGCCACACTTTCCGAAAAACGACTGGCTGGATTGCCCCAGTTGCCAACGGCCAAAGAGCAAGGCTATGACGTTGTTATCAGGAAATTTCGTGGATTGGCCAGTCCGAAGGGTGTGCCTGATAACATCGCCAAAGCTTGGGAGGATGGCGTTCGAAAGGTGTTGGAATTGCCAGCTTACAAGGCGGAATACACCAAAGATAATTTAACTCCGATGTTGTTAGGCAGAGAGGCTGCTCGTAAATTCACAGCAGAGGTTGCTGCAGAAACTGCAGCCTCATTCAAAGAGATGGGATTGACCAAATGAACGATGCCTTGGTTGATCGTATTTCAGGAGGACTTGGCATGCTGTTGGCTGGCGGCTATATTTTGTCCGCTCAAGGCATTGAAGACAGTTTGTTGGCTGATGGGGTAGGTGCATCGGGTGTACCGATGGGTGTGGGTATAGTCTTGTTGCTTGCTTCCTTCTTTTTGTTTATGAAGTCGTTAAAAAACAAAGCAGCAATGGATGAGACACTCCACTCAGGCGAGACCGAAGTACCAGCAGCAGCAATGGGAAGTAAGAATCCCCACGCAATGGCCTTGGGCTTGCTGTTGATTTTGGCTGCCTACGTATTTTTGTTGCCGCTCTTAGGTTATGTGGTGTCAGTGGGAATCTTGGTCGGTGCGGTCGCTTGGTTTGCAGGTGCCCGAGCTTATACCTCTTTGCTGATGTGCTCCGTGCTCGCGGGCCCCATGCTTTGGTTGGTATTTGATTGGGCGCTAGAAATTAGATTGCCCGTTGGCCTTTGGCCAATTTGGTTGGGAAAATAAGCATGGACAGTTTTTTGATGGCAATGTCCAACCTGGCCTCAGGTTGGATCATCTTGTCGGCCTTTGCTGGTGTGCTTTGGGGAATTTTTGGGGGCGCATTGCCTGGCATTTCACCCTCTATTGCAATGGCCTTGTTGCTGCCCTTTACGGTTGGAATGGATGCGACCAATGCATTGGTCTTGCTTGCCAGTGTTTATGTAGGTGCCGAATATGGCGGATCTATCCCAGCTATCTTGATTCGAACTCCTGGAACCAACTCAGCCTCAGCCACGGTCATTGACGGCTACGAAATGGCCAAGCAAGGCCGCGCAGGTGAAGCGTTGGGCATCTCACTCATGTCAGGTTTGGTCGGCGGGTTATTTGGCTTGGCGGTGTTGGTGTTGTGTACTGAGAGTTTGGCCAAAGTGGCTTTGGCTTTTACGCCGGCTGCTTATTTTTCCTTGGGTATTTTGGGCTTGTCCGTGATTGCAGGTTTGTCAAGTGGCTCGCTCCTGCGTGGCTTGCTTGCTGCGTGCATAGGATTGATGATTGCTTTTATTGGCAGTGATCCTGTGTCTGGCGTTCAGCGTTTCACGTTTGGCTCAGAAGATTTGCTAGATGGCGTCAAACCAATTTTGGTCATGGTGGGTTTGTTTGCCGTGACTGAAATGTTGGTGCAAATTGGAGAGCCTCCATGGGCCAATGGTGGCAATGCATCGACAAAATTAAAGTTACCCAATTGGGCCATGACCAAACGGCTTTTTAAGCCACAAGCCATTGGCGCTGTGATTGGGACCATTGAAGGCGTCACGCCTGGCGCAGGCGGCACAATAGCCGCATTCATGGCTTATTCAGAAGCCAAGCGTTGGTCCAAGCATCCGGAAGAATTTGGCAAAGGCTCACCCGAGGGGGTGGCAGCGCCAGAGTCAGCCAACAACGTGGTGACTGCAACAGCCTTGGTGCCTTTGTTGAGTTTGGGTATACCAGGCTCCAACTCGGCCGCTATTTTATTGGGCGGTTTTTTGATTCATGGGCTACAGCCTGGGCCCATGCTTTTTCAAAAAGCGCCGGAGGTTGTTTATGGTTTGTACGGTGGCTTGTTCATTGCAAACATTGCTATGCTTTTAATTGGATTGGTCATCTTGTCGCCATGCATGTGGCTGGTTAATCGGCCTAAGCCCTATTTGATTGCTTTCATTTTGGCTTTGGTGATGTCAGGCGTATTCGCCATTCATCAAAGTATTTTTGAATGCGGCTTGGTGCTTGGCATTGGGGTACTTGGTTATGTGCTTCGCTTGTTGCGCATTCCTGTTTTGCCCTTGGTATTGGGCTTGGTATTGGGTTACTTGGTGGAATCAAACTACCGCCGCAGCTTGCTCATTTCGGGCGGTGAACACAGCATCTTTGTGACGGACCCTGTATCGGCAGGATTGTTGTGTTTGGCCGTGCTTCTGAGCTTGTACACCGCATGGAAAGAGTTCACTGCAAAACAAGAAGCCAAGAACTAAGACAACTCACGATGTATTTAAATCAGACCCACTTACGCTCTAGCGTGAAATTAGTCCACACTGGCCTCGGTGATCTTGACCAATTTCACCCAAAACTTTTCGTCTTCTTCTAAAAATTTAACGAATTGAGCCGATGAAGATGAAGTGGATGCATCTGTCCCTTCTCTGGCCAAGGCCATTTTGACATTGGGTTGATTCAACACAGACTGAGCCGCATCAAAAATAGCTTGAGTCGCAATTTGCGGTGTTCCAGTTGGAAAAAATAACCCATACCAAAAATCGATTGAATAGCTGGGTACACCAGCTTCACGCATGCCGGGTAAATTGGGCGCGAGAGTTGATCGTTCAACCATTGTGATTCCTAGGCCACGCAATCGTCCTGCTTGAATCATCGGTAAAACCGAAGGGGGTGTGCCAAATGTCAACTGCGTATCGCCCGCGATGACGGATTGAATCGCCAAAGAGCCGCCCCGAAATGGAATATGCGTCATTTTCACATCGGTTATTTGGCTAAACAATGAGCCCGCCAGATGGGGCGCCGATCCATTGCCTGAAGATGCATAATTCAAGGCGCCTGGGTCTTGCTTGGCTTTGGCAATCAACTCTTTCACCGACGTGATGCCCGTACCTGGGTTCACAGCAATGACCAAAGGGGAACTTGTGATCTTGGTGATGGGTTGGAAATCACTGGGTCGATAACCGATTTTGGGGTTCAAAGCTGGGTTCACAGAAATGCTGCTTGGGCTTGCTATCAACAGCGTGTAACCATCTGGTTTGGATTTGGAAACTTGTTCGGCAGCAAGACTTGAGCCTGAACCGGGCTTGTTTTCAATGATGATCGATTGCCCTAGTGCTTGAGACAAAGGTGCGCTGATCGTGCGAGCCACATAATCGGCAGCGCCACCTGGCGCAAAGCCCACGATCAACTTAATGGGTTTGGATGGGTAGGGCTGCGCTTGCACATTTAAATTGAGCAATGTGACACATCCCAACATAAGAGGAGTCAATAACTTAAACAGATACATGAGGTCTCCTGGTGGTCAAAATGGTTGATCAAAACAATCTTTTGAAAAGTTCAAAAGATTTACTTGAAGCCTTCTAAAACGATCTTTCCGACGTGTTGATTGGAGTCCATGATGGCTTTGGCCTCTATCAAACGCTCAAATGCAAGCACTTCATAGATCCAAGGCAAGCACTTTCCTTTGTCCATCATTGGCAGTATTTGTTTTCTGAATTCCGGAACCGCTTCAGCACGTTGCTCAAGGCTACGCAATTTATTTGAAACGCCATACAATTTCAGACGCTTTGAATGCATGGCCTCAAGATCCATCTGTGCATTCAAGACGCCATCCACATACCCAACCGTTGCCAATCGACCTTGGAATGCCATGCTACGAATGCATTGCTCAAACACACTGCCACCAACTGCGTTGATCACAAGATCAACGCCTTTTCCGCCAGTCATGTTCATGACGGCTTCATGGAAATTAGGTTCACGTGAGCAAATGGCCAAATCCAGGCCTAATGAGTGAATCTGGTCGAGCTTGGCCTGAGAGCCAGAAGTGCCGATGACTTTTGCGCCCAATGCTTTTCCCATCGCAAGCGCCGTGACACCCACACCGGAAGTCACCCCAGGAATGAAAATCCATTCACCCGCTTTCAAATTACCTTGAACCACCAACATTTCAAACACAACGATGGAGGTGAGCGGGATGGCCGCAGCTTGATGCCAACTTAAGGTCGCAGGGATTTTCATCGCCTCTTGTTGGGTCATGAGGACATACTCAGAAAATGCGCCAGCACAGCGCCCCATGACACGCTCTCCATTGACAAATCCCTTTACAGCAGAGCCACAACTCACCACTTCACCGGCCGCTTCCATGCCGATGGGTTTTGCAGCGCCAACTTTGTGTAAGCCATGGCTCAAAATGAATTCACCCCGATTGAGTCCCGAGGCGTGCACGCGAACCAGCATTTGGTCAGGACCTGGAATGGGACGATCAACTTCTCGCAGTTCGATATGAGCGTGTACGCCATCGCTTTGCATCCAATATGATTTCATCATTGCTCTTTAGTGTCTCGTGGTTTGTTAAGTTAGTCTTGGTGCGAAACGCTTAGGGGCAAGCTTTACGCATCGTGTGCGCCTTCGCTCATTTGTTTTGCCACTAATGTATACCAAACTAGTCTTCAAGTGAATTGGGGCTTAGCCCATTCAATGGGCAGCAAAGCAATGCACATGTCGGCCTTAAGCTCTGTGTTTTCCAAGTCAAGCCCGCATACCGACCTGCGTCGATCTAAAAAATCACTAGAATGAATGATCAACGATCAGGGGAGAGATGCATGTCGGGAAAAACCACTACAACTGCTTTGGGGCAATTTAAAGTACTCGATCTAACGCGTATCCGCTCGGGCCCCACGTGCGTGCGTGTCTTGGCTGATTTCGGAGCCGACGTCATTCGCATTGAGTCTCCCGCTGGGCTTGATCCCAATGAGGGTGCTTTGGGCGGTCGAGATACCTACGACATGCTGAACTTGCATCGCAACAAAAGATCGCTCACCTTGAACTTAAAAAGTCAAGAAGGTCGGGACATCTTTCATAAACTGGTGCGCAATGCGGATGTGGTGGTGGAGAACTATCGCCCAGATGTCAAAGAGCGATTGGGTCTGGATTACGCCACGCTTCAAAGGATCAATCCTCGAATCATCCTTGCCAGTATCTCTGGGTTTGGTCAAGATGGTCCATACCAGAAAAGACCTGGTTTTGACCAAATTGCACAAGGCATGGGCGGACTCATGTCCGTGACCGGCGTGGCGGGTCAAGGCCCCATGAGGGCTGGTATTGCAGTGGCCGACTCTGGTGCGGGTGTCTATGCTGCATTGGGCGTGATGGTGGCTTTGCTGGAAAGAGAGCGCTCTGGTTTAGGTCAGTGGGTGCAGTCAAGTTTGTTGCAATCGATGATTGCGTTGTGTGATTTCCAAGCCGCTCGTTACCTGATCGAAGGCGAAGTTCCGCCCCAATCTGGCAATGACCATCCCTTTGCGACCCCCATGGGAACCTATCAATCCTCAGACGGACATTTCAATATTGGCGCATCTGGCACGACGCAGTTTCGTTCTTTGTGTGAGAGCATTGGAAGACTTGACTTGCGCGATGAACCCAGATACCAAAACAACGCGGGTCGACTGAGAGATCGTCCCTATATCAACGCGGAGTTGAACAGTGCCTTTTCTCTTCAAAGCACGCAGCATTGGGTGACAACTCTCAATGATGCGGGGGTGCCGTGCGGCCCTATCTATAACATGCAGCAAGTCTTTGAAGATCCTCAAGTAAAGCATTTGAAGATGACCACCACTTTGC
The DNA here is from genome assembly GCA_903842945.1 of uncultured Burkholderiales bacterium. Classification (GTDB taxonomy): domain Bacteria; phylum Pseudomonadota; class Gammaproteobacteria; order Burkholderiales; family Burkholderiaceae_C; genus Limnohabitans. The sequence continues at coordinate 44 of CAIMNS010000268.1, read as the reverse complement.
AGCCTCCGCGCCGAGGCCCTATACGTGTGGTCAATCAACCCCTG
>CAIMNS010000267.1 GCA_903842945.1 uncultured Burkholderiales bacterium | reverse complement strand
GAGCGCGCGTGTCGCATTGAGTTGCAGTTGAACTACGACTTTGAGAGCATGTTTGGCGCACTGGTGGGGCCTGTCTTTGACAAAATCGCTGGCACCTTGGTGGATGCTTTCGTCAAACGTGCCGAGATGGTGTATGTCCCATCCACCTAAGGCCCTCATGGACATGGAGTTGGTGTGCGCCCATGGGTTCAGACAGGTTGAAACCCTTCACTTGCACATCCCTCACGGCAGCACGGTGCTTCAGGTCCTTGAAGAGGCGCTGCAAAAGGGTTTGAGTCTTTCTCTGGACGATGGTGTGCTCAATGCCCAAAGCCCCTTCACCTTGGATCATCCGCGTGCGGTCTTGCAAGACAAGCTGGAGCTTGGTCAGCTCTTTTTGAGCATATGGGGTGAGCCCTGCACGCTGGACTCGGTGCTGGAACCCCAAGGCCGACTAGAAGTCACCAAATCCATCAGGGTGGACCCCAAGGTGGCCAGGCGAGAGCGCTTCAAGCTGCAAGGGGCCAAAGCAGCGGGTTTGTTTGCCAAGAAGAGGGCTGGCGCCAAAGCGGGCTATTGATGCTCTTGAGCTTTTTTGATCCATGGCACAGAGCTTGCTGATCCTTGGTTACCAGGCCATGGGCCTCTTTGACGCTCAAGCGGGCGGCAAAGATTGGCCTATGTTGTCTTGAATTTTTCAAGCGACGACCCAAGCCTGGTTCATCTTGGAGAACCACCATGAGTTTGAGCCTCAATTCGGCCACCAGCAACATCTTAAGCGGACACCTGTCCGATGCCCAAAAAAGCAACCAAAGCGCCAAGTTGCTCTTTTCCAGCTTGAAGTCGGGTGACTTGGCCGGTGCTCAAAAGGCCTTTGCCCAGTTCTCTGGGACCCAAGGCGGCAAATCCTTGATGCAAAACTTGAATTCGACCTTGGTGCAACTCGGCTCGGCCCTCAAAGCTGGGAACTTAAAAACTGCCCAGTCCTTGGCCTCTGGACTTCAAGGCGGTCAAGCCTTGGCGGCTTCGCTCACGTCAACGACCCCAAGCTATGGCAGCAGTGCCAGCGCCTCTAACTCCTCTAACGCCTCTACCGCCTCTACCGCCTCCAAAGGTTCTAAACCCAACCCTCAAGCGATTTTGAACAGCATCAAAAACCAAACCAACATGAACCTCTTCAGCGTCCTGGATGGTCTAGACGCGCCGAGCAACACCAGCGCCGACTCCTTGTCTGGCCTCATGGGTTTGGGCAAGAACATCAACACTTTGGCCTAGACTTGGCAAGCCTTGAGCGTTGGCGCTCAGCGGGTCTCAAAGTTTTTACCGAACTCCGCCGGCACATCAGGGCCCCAAAGGTAAAACGAATCCTGAGGCGGATGGTTTTGTGCGGGCCAATCGTGGTCGTGGGGCACAAAATCAATGTCATAAGAGTACTCCACGTAACTGCCCCAAGGGTCTCGGGTGTAGCGGAAATAGTTCGATCCCAAGACATGTCGCCCAACCCCCCAACCGTAGGTGTGTCCTGCCTCGTTCATTTGCTTCATGCCAAGACCCACTTTGTCGATGGACTCCACTGTCCAACTGCTGTGGTGAAAGCCGTAGTGCTCTGAGCCCAAGAAGGCCAGCAAGTGATGGTCACTGCCATGGGGAGAGTGCATGAAGGCAATGCCTAACTTTTCTTCGCCAGAAGAATCTGACAAACGCAAACCCAAGACCTCAGAATAAAATTTCAAGGACGTTTCAACGTCCTTGGTAAAAATCAACACGTGAGACATGAACAAAGGGTGAACTGGGTTGACCTTGGAGCTCGCGGGTGCTCGGCCTGAACCTTTGCAAGCTGGCTCAAACACCCGAGGCGCTTGGGTGGAGGGAGAGGACTTCATCGCCACTTTGATTTGAACAGGAAAGCCGTCTGCCGACGCGATCCAGATGCTGTCCTTGCCGTCAGGGTCCATGGGTGCCACCCGTTGGATCCCAAGCTTGTCGATGTGCGCATTGAAGGCCTGGAGGTCTTCTGCATAAATACCAAAGCTCAACCACAAAAGGTTCTTTTGCTGACCCTTTTTGAGGGTGGCATACCGATGCGGGTTGTGGTGGGCAAAGAGCGCCAGTTGCTCGCCTTCATCGACCACCTTCAAGCCAAAATCGGTGTAGAACTGCTTGGCCTCTTCAAGGCTAGGCACCTCCAGCACATACTCATCCAAGGAGTGCACGGCAAGCACACCGGGTCTTTTGGTTTGGGCCATGAGAGATTGTGTCATGTGGGGCTCTCTTTCAAAGATAAAGGGTGTTCATTTTAAACAAGGCGGGGGATGCTTGAAGCTTTCGATGGCTGTTGCTGGCTTTGGGTCGCTCTGCGCTCAACACTTGATCGACAAGCTCTGGGGCAAAGTGTAAATGTATAGGGGCGATCGAGCAACTTCTCTAAGTGCTTACCTTGACCTAGGGACAAAACCCCCCCATCCCTTGGAGAACACCGTCACGAACTCAGTTACGCACTCAAATAGGTTTTCAAAGCCTGGGCATCTTGCGCGAAGGCTTGCATGCTCGAGTGATGTCTGACTTGTCCTTGTTCAAGCACGTACACACGGTCTGAGACCCATTGTGCAAAATGGATATTTTGTTCACTGAGCAAGACGCTCACGCCTTGACGCTTCAAGCTCAAAATCATCTCCCCCATTTGCTCGACCATCAAGGGTGCAAGCCCTTCTGACGGTTCATCCAGCATCAGCACCAAGGGGTTCCCCATCAAGCTCCTTGCCACCGTCAACATCTGTTGCTCGCCGCCACTCATGTGCGAACCCAAGCGATGGGGCATGGAGGCCAAATTGGGAAACAAGGTGCCCAAATTTTGGGCATCCCAATAGGGCGCATCTTGTCCATCTGGGAATTTTCGCGGTGCTTGCCTGCCCACACTTAAATTTTCAAGCACCGTGAGGTCGGTAAAAATTCGTCTGTCCTCGGGCACAAATCCCAGCCCACGCCTGGCAGCCTCGTGGGGTTCAAAGTTGCTTTGGTCTTGTCCCAAAAAGTACACGCGTCCGGTTTTTTTCGGCATCAAACCCATCAAGGCTTTGAGGGTGCTGGACTTACCCGCACCGTTTCGCCCCATGAGGGCGACGACTTCACCGCGTTTGACATGCAAATTCACATCCAACAAAATCTGAGCCGCGCCATACCAAGCGCACAGGTTGTTGCACTCCAGCAAGACCTGATCAGTGCTTGAGCTTGAGCTGGTGCCAAAAGATGCTAGAGGCTCCTTCATGCGTTCACGCCTTGAAAGGTTTGACCGTACCCCAAGTAAACCGATTGAACCAGGGCATGGTCTCTCACCTCTTGGGGGCTGCCTTGCGCAATCAACTCGCCTCTGGCCAAGACCATCACCCGATCAGCGTAGCCAAAGACCACATCCATGCTGTGCTCGGTGAACAAAACGGCCAAGCCGTTTGGCCTTGATTTGCGATCCAGGACCAAGTCTTTGATGAGCGCCATGAGGTTGTTGCGCTCACCAGAGGCCATGCCCGCCGTGGGCTCATCCATCAACAAAAGGGTCGGTTGGTTGGCCAAGGCCATGGCCAACTCCAGTCGTTTCACGTCCCCATAGGCCAAGGCCGAACAGGCCTTGTCCGCCTGCGTCTCTAAGCCCACCAAGCGCAAAAGCTCAATGGCCTCATCTCTTTTGAAAAGCGTCGCTCGCTGCCACAGCGCATACACCTTCGATGCGGATGACAAAAGGGCCATCTGTACATTTTCTGCCAAGCTCATGGAGCCAAAGGTTTGCGCAACTTGAAATGTTCGACCCACGCCCATTTGCCAAATCTCACGAGGTGATCTCCCGATCAAGGAGCGGCCCATGAAGACGATGTCGCCCGCATCAGGGCGAATTTGACCATTGAGCATGTTGAAGGTGGTGGACTTGCCAGCCCCATTGGGCCCGATCATGGCCAACATCTCACCCGCCTCTACATCAAAAGAGATGCCTTTCACCGCTTGGTTGGCACCAAAGCTTTTTTGGATCTGCTGAATGTGCAGCAAACTCATGGCGCGCTCACCCTGGTCTTGGAAACACCCAAGTGCCTCCACGCGCTTGAGACAAAGCCAGCCAAGCCGCTTGGGAAAGCCAGGACCAAGAGCAAAATCACCGCGCCAAAACAAGCTCTCCAATAGGGTGTTTCTCGGACAACCATGTCTTGCAACCCAGTAAAACTCACAGCTCCAAGGATGGGGCCGGAGATGGTTTGCAGCCCCCCCAAGAGCACCATGACCAAGCCATCCACCGATTTAGAAATGCCAAGGCTATCGGGCGAGATGCTGCCCTTAGAAAAGGCAAAGAGTGCGCCAGCCAAGCCTGCAAAGCCTCCCGACACGGCAAAGGCCCTCCATTGCAGGATCTTCACATCCATGCCCATCGCCTCAGCTCTCAGCCTTGAATCCCTGGCCCCTCTTAGAGCATAACCAAAAGGGGAAAACAAAAGGCGACGCAGCATCCCTATAGAGCCCAGCACCAGCCCGAGTGTGAGGTAATAATAAGTTTCTTTTTCTTGAAACATCGGACTTGGCCAGACCCCGGTGAGCCCGTTGCTCCCGCCGGTGAAACCATCCCACTGAAAACATATGGACCACAAGATTTGACCAAAAGCGAGTGTGAGCATGGCCAAATACACACCACTCAAGCGCACACAAAACCAACCCACCAACAAGGCAAAAAGAGCGGTGACCATGGGCGCCAAAAGAAGACTCCATGCCATGGGCAAGTGGGCTTTGAGGAGGAGCAAGGACGCAGCATAGGCACCCATGCCAAAAAAGGCCGCATGACCAAAAGAATGCATGCCCGATGGACCCATCAAAAAGTGCAAACTGCACGCAAAAAGAGCCGCTGTCAACACGTCAATCGCTAGGACCGTGGTGTAGGCGGAGCTTTCTGTGAGGGTGGGCAGCAAAAAGAGCAGCGCCACGACCGTCCCCCAAGCCCACATGGACCTTTTTCCACCCAACACATAGGGCTGCTCCGTTGGGCCTTGGCTGCGACTTTGCGCTTGCTCTCGTCCCATGAGGCCCCAAGGCCTCAAAACCAAAACGACGGCCATGACCAAAAACTCAGCCACCAAGGTGAGTTTAGAAAAGACCAAGGACACGCCCGCGACTTCCAGCGTTCCTAGGGCAATGCACAGCGCTTTGATCTCAGCAATCAGCAAGGCCGCCACGAAAGCACCCGGTATCGAACCCAAGCCTCCCACCACCACCACCACAAAGGCCTCGCCAATGGTGAGCATGTCCAAATTCAAGTTGGCTGGCTCCCTGGGCAACTGCAGGGCGCCCGCTAAGCCCGCCAAGGCACACCCCAGAGCAAAGACAGCGGTAAAGAGCCACTGCTGATGAACACCCAAAGCACCAACCATCTCTCGGTCTTGACTGGCCGCTCGGATGAGCACGCCAAAACGCGTGCGTTTCAAGATCCACCACAAAATGGCGAGCACCAAGGGGCCCACGATGATCAAAAACAAGTCATAGCTTGGAACGCGTCGACCTAAGATTTCAACTGCGCCGCTCAAACCAGGCGCTCGAGCCCCCATCAAATCCTCTGCCCCCCAAATCCAAAGCGCTGCATCCTTGAAGATCAAGACCAGTGCAAAGGTGCCAAGGAGCTGAAAGATCTCGGGCGACTTGTACATGGGCCGCAAAAAAACCATCTCGATCCCCGCACCCAAGACGCCCACCAGGCCAGCCGTGGCCAGCACCAAGGGCCAATAACTCCAACCCCAACCCCATGAGCGTCCCCACACCTCGGTCAGGGTGTAAGCGATGTAGACGCCGAGCATGAAAAAAGAGCCATGCGCGAAGTTCACGACTCTGGACACACCAAAGATCAAGGACAGGCCCGCTGCCACCAAAAACAAGGAGGACGCTTGGGCCAGACCATTGATCAATTGGACAACAAAGGAGGACAACTCCATGGGGCTCTCTCAGTCCTTCAAGGATGACTGGGTCTTTGAAGCATCAGTCGGGTGCTCGAAGTTTTTTGACCTCATCGCTGCTGGGCTGGAAACGTGCGCCGTCCATGTAACGGTAGTCCACCATCACACCTTTGCCGTTGTCGTTTTTGATTTTGCCAACAAAGGCGCCCATGGTGGATTGATGGTCCTCCGCTCTGAAGCTCACTTTACCAAACGGTGTCTCAAGCTGAAGGCCCTTGAACGCCGTGATCAAGCGCTCGGTCTCGGTGCTCTTGGCTTTCTTCACGCCTTCGGCCAAGGCTTTGATGGTGGTGTAGCCCACGATGGAGCCCAAGCGGGGGTGGTCCCCAAAGCGCTTTTGATAGGCGCTTAAGAATGCTTTGTGCTCGGGCGTGTCAATGGTGCTCCAAGGATAACCCGTCACCACCCAGCCATTGGGGGTCTCGTCCTTCAAGGCATCCAAGTACTCGGGCTCGCCCGTCAACAAGCTCACCACCTCGCGTCCCTCAAAGAGGCCACGCGTGTTGCCTTCTCTGACAAATTTGGTCAAATCGGCCGCAAACAGCACATTGAAAATGGCGTCCGGTTTGGCGTCCGCCAAGGCCTGTGCGACTGCACCAGCTTCGATTTTGCCAAGGGCTGGCGCTTGTTCTGCGACAAATTCCACATCGGGTTGAGCCGCTTTCAAGAGTTGCTTGAACGTGGCCGCGGCCGACTGCCCATACTCGTAGTTGGGATAAACCGTCGCCCAACGTTTTTTCTTCATCTTGACCGCTTCTGGTACCAACATGGACACTTGCATGTAGGTCGACGCGCGCAACCTGAAGGTGTAGCGGTTACCGCCTTGCCAGACCATTTTGTCGGTCAAGGGTTCTCCCGCCAAAAAGAACACCCGTCTTTGTTTGGCAAAGTCAGCCAAGGCCAAGCCAATGTTGGACAAAAAGGAGCCCGCCAAGAGGTCAACCCTCTCTCTGGACAAAAGTTCCTCCGCGGCTCGAACAGCATCCCCTGGATTGGCATTGTCGTCTCGTGTGATGAGTTCCAACTTCTTGCCGTTCACGCCGCCACTGGCATTGATCTCCTCGATGGCCAAATCCATGCCTTTTTTATAGGGCTCTAAAAAAGCCGGCTGAGCTTTGTAGCTGTTGATCTCTCCGATTTTGATGGTGTTTTGTGCCCAAGTGGGCCATGCACACAAGAGGGTCCATGAACAAAAGAGTTGATAAAGAAGCGGGCGATGAAACTTCACGGGTCGTTCTCCAAAATAAAAGGAAGACATTGAATCAAAAAAAACGGCTTCAATGTGCGTGTGCAAAACGTGAGACGTGGCGTGCTTGAAGCTCCAACGTCTCTGGGGTGTTGATCTCGCCAAGACATGTCCATGCCGTGCCCTTTTTGAGCTCTGGTGGTGAACTGTCAGGCAAAGACTTCTTCATGCTCTTTCTTGAAGACTGCCCCATTGGAAAGTATTGTCGCAGTAAACAGCTCGTTTTGTCGATCGATGAATCGTATCGCACCTTGATGGAGCTAGGCTGCGCTTTGACTGTGAAGCGGCTCACCGACTAACTCAAGGTCTCCAAAATTTCCGTCTCCATTTCGATTTGAAGTTTGTTTTGTTGCAAAGCGGCACCATCGATCAAAAAGGTATCTTCCACTCGCTCACCCAAGGTGCTGACTTTGGCCATCAGCAAGTTGATTTTGTGCTTGGCCAATATGAGGGCCACACTGTAGAGCAGTCCCATGCGGTCGCTTGCAGAGATGTTCAAAAGCCAACGCTGTGCTTTTTCATCAGGCATCAAGGTCACACGAGGCTGAATGGGGAAATGCTTCACACGCCTTGACACCCGGCCTTTGCTCACCTGGGGTAGAGCTTGGACGTTGATCAAGGTCTGGGTCAAATCGTGCTCCACCATGTAGATGAGTTCACGGTAGCGCTCCTCCAGCATGTCACACACGACTTGAAAGGTGTCCAGCGCAAAGCCATTTTTAGCCGTGTGCACCTTGGCATCCAAAATACTGAAGCCCGCTTGATCAAAATAGCCACAAATGCGAGCGAACAAGTCCTCCTGATCAGGGGTGTAGACCATCACTTGTAAGCCTTCGCCTGCCTTGGACAGTCTGGCACGCACCAAGATCGATGAAGGCAAACTTTGACGTGCCGAGTCCTCTTGCTCAAGGACATTGCGACTGAGTTGTCGGGTGTGCCAGGCGATGTCGGGCGCATCGTGGCGCATGAAATAACTCACATCCAAGTTGTTCCACAACTGCTCATGCGCATCCACGGGGAGGGCATACAGCGCCAAAAGACCCAAGGCTTCTCTTTTTCTGGTTTCGACCTCGGCGCTTGCATCTGGCGCGTGCCCGCCCAAGGCCCTGGAGGTTGCGCGGTACAAGTCTTCTAAGAGTTTGCCTTTCCAAGCATTCCAAACCTTGGGGCTTGTGCCTCGGATATCGGCCACCGTCAACAGGTAGAGCGCCGTCAAATAGCGTTCATTTTTCACGCGTTTGGCAAAATCAAAAATCACCTGCGGATCACTCAGGTCAAGTTTTTGAGCGATGTGACTCATGCTCAAATGCTCGCTCACCAAAAACTCAATGAGCTTCATGTCCTCTGTGGCAATTTGGTGATCTCTGCAAAACTTTCTCACCTCCACGCGGCCCAACTTGGAGTGGTCACCCCCACGCCCTTTGGCAATGTCGTGAAAGAAGGCTGCGGCATAAAGAATCCAAGGCTTGTCCCAGCCCGAAGCCAATTGGGAACAAAAGGGGTACTCGTGCGCGTGTTCCACGATAAAGAAACGCCTCACGTTTCTAAGCACCATCAAAATATGCTGGTCCACCGTGTAGACATGAAAGAGGTCGTGCTGCATCTGTCCCACAATGCGCCTAAAGACCCACAAATACCGACCCAACACAGAGGTCTGGTTCATCATGCGAAAGGCATGGGTGATGCCTTGGGGTTCTTTTAAGATCTTGAGAAATTGCGCCCGATTGACCGGGTCTTTTCTAAAGTCCGCGCCCATCACATCGCGCGCGTTGTACAAGGCTCTTAAGGTTCTTGCAGAAAAGCCTTTGATACCCACCGTGGTTTGGTACACATGAAAGGTCTCAAGAATGGCGTGGGGCTCTTTTCGGTACAGATCGTCCGAGTTGACCTCCAGCATGCCCGCCTTGTCAGAAAACCGTTCATTGATGGGTTGAGGCACATGCGACACACCGTTTGGGTTGAGCTTTTCTTCAATGTTCAAGAGCAAAATCTGATTGAGCTGTGTGACCGCTTTGGCACACCAGTAGTACTCTTTCATCAAGGCCTCACTGGCTGCTCTGGCCGCTCTAGCAGGTCTGGCCTCATCGATCCCTCGGTCCAGCCCAAGCTCCTGGGCCACTTGCGCTTGAAAGTCAAAGATCAAGCGATCCTCGCGTCTCTTGGCCACCAGGTGCAAGCGCATTCGGATCAAGTTCAGCAGCGTCTCATTTTTCTTGATCATTCTGGCCTCTAGCGCTGTCACCAGTCCATTGTCAGCCATCTCGTCCCAACTTTGTCCAAAACCACTGGCTTTGGACAGCCACAGCAAGATTTGCAAATCTCTCAAGCCCCCGGGGGACTCTTTGCAATTGGGCTCCAAAGAGTAGGGGGTGTTTTGAAACTTGATGTGCCGCTGGTTCATCTCCAAGGTCTTGGCGGTAAAGAAGGCCTTGGGCTCCAAGTCGATGAAGAATTGAGTTTGAAAGTTTTTAAAAAGTTCTGCGTCCCCGCCAATCCAACGCGCCTCAAGTAGCGAGGTTTGGATGGTGATGTCTAGACTGGCCTCGCTCAAACATTCGTTCACGGAGCGAACACTTGAACCTATCTCCAAACCACAGTCCCAGCACAGACCAATGAACTTCTCTATGTGTGAGCGCGTTTCTTGATGCGCCACGTCTTCAAGGGTGCTCTCAAGCCCATGGGGGAGCAACACCAACACGTCCACGTCCGAGTAAGGAAACAATTCACCTCGGCCATAGCCGCCAACGGCCACCAAGGAGAGGCTCTCACCCAAGTCGCACTGCGCCCACAAAGCGCGCAAGGTCTCGTCGGTCAATTGAGCCAACTCTTGTAGCCCTCTTTTGACCAACTCGGCAGATTTCAAATGCGCATGTTGCCTGAACCCATCGAGGAGTTGGTTTTTGTGAAGTTTATAGGCAACAGGTGCGTTCATAAAAAATATAGGAGGGGGAAATCAATCCAAAGCCCGGCACGTTAGCACTTGGTGGTGGTCACAAAGTCGGGCAAGGGCGGGTAATGCTCTGACAAGGTCAGCACCTCAAAACCTGTGGGCGTCACCAAGATGGTGTGCTCCCATTGTGCCGACAAAGAATGGTCTCGCGTCACAATGGTCCAACCATCCCCCAGCTCCTTGATGTCTCTCTTGCCCGCGTTGATCATGGGCTCGATGGTGAAGGTCATGCCTTCTTGTAAAACCTCCAAGGTGCCTGGGCGCCCGTAATGCAGGACTTGGGGCTCTTCGTGAAAGTTAAGTCCTATGCCATGACCGCAAAACTCTCTCACCACCGAAAACCCATGGCCTTCAGCAAATTTTTGGATCGCATATCCAATGTCCCCCAAGTGCACGCCAGGTTTGACCTTCATGATGCCATGCCACATCGACTCGTAGGTCAGTTGACACAGTCGTTTGGCCGCAATCGAGGTCTCGCCCAAGAGGAACATGCGACTCGTGTCTCCATGCCAGCCGTCTTTGATGACGGTGATGTCGATGTTGACAATGTCACCCTTTTTAAGGGCCTTGTCGTTGGGTATACCATGACAAACTTGGTGGTTGATGGAGGTGCAAATGGACTTGGGGTAGGGCGTGTAGCCCCCAGGCGCGTAGTTCAAGGGGGCGGGTATGGCTTCTTGCACTTGCGTGATGTAGTCGTGCGCCAATTGGTCGAGTTGGTTGGTCGTGACACCTGGCACCACGTGGGGTGCCAAATGGTCCAAGACTTCTGAGGCGAGACGACCAGCGACTCTCATGCCCTCAATGCCTTTTTGATCTTTGAATGTAATGGTCATCGCTCCATTATCTCAGGCTTGAAAGCCCTTTTCGGGTTGCGGCAATAGACATTTCCTTGTCTCGACGTCTTTTTTTCTAAGAGGTGCTCGCGGTCAATGCGATAAAATGACTCTTCAGCAAAGGGCTTGAGGGCTTTTTCATGCCTTTGCATGCCTTTTCATGCCCTTTACCTCTGAACGCAACGCCTGAAGGGCTTGGGTTGAAGGGGCAAGGTTTTGAACCAAGACTCGACCCTTTGACCCCCATTTTTCTTTAAGGTCTCCCTTTGACTCACCATTTAACTGCCTTTGAGAGCTTGAACGAAGATCAAGCCTTGTCAAACTACAGGCGACTTCAACGCCTTCATGAGCTCCAAGAGATTGACCCCAACATCACCGACCTTGTGGTGAGCTCCATCGACTGGGTGCTCACGGACAAAGAAGCCAGTGCTGCGCTCAAAGTGTCAGTGGCTCAGTTGCTCAACGCCCAAGAGCTCGACCCCACATCCCCCTCTTTCAAGGACCGTTTTTCTAAGGAACTTTGGGTCTGTCCACGCATTGGCACCGTCTCACCTTGGTCATCAAAAGCCACCGACATTGCTAAAAACTGTGGCCTGGACGTGCAAAGAATTGAGCGCTTCACAAGCTACCGCTTGAGCTTTAAAAAGCCACCCGTGAGCGCAGGTCAAACGCTTCACCAAGGCTGGCCCCATGCAAGAGCGGTGATACACAGCATCCACGACCCCATGACCCAAAGCGTGCTCACCCAAGCCCTGGACATCGAGGCTTGTTTCCAAGACCTGGCTTCCCCCAAAACCCTTAGCATTCCGATTTTGAGCCAAGGACAAAAGGCCTTGGAGATGGCCAATGTGCAATACGGTTGGGCCTTGGCCAGCGATGAGATCGAGTACTTGGTCCAGGCGTTTCAAGCCTTGAAACGCGACCCCACTGAAGTGGAGCTGATGATGTTCGCCCAAGCCAACAGCGAGCACTGTCGTCACAAGATTTTCAACGCGCAGTTCACCATCGACGGCGAGTCGCAAGCTCAGACCTTGTTTGGCATGATCCGCAACACCCACCAACACCACCCCGAGCACACCATCGTTGCTTACTCAGACAACGCCTCCGTGATGGAGGGCCACCAGGCCCTGAACTTTGAAGCGTCCTTTCAAGGAGCCGCTCACCCGGCTGTGCCAGGCCTTGCGTCGCCCTTGTACAAAGGAGAGCAGCAACTGCTGCACGTTTTGATGAAGGTGGAGACCCACAACCACCCGACCGCCATTTCCCCCTTTGCTGGTGCGGCAACCGGTGCGGGTGGAGAGATCAGGGACGAGGGCGCCACCGGTCGCGGCTCCAAGCCCAAAGCGGCCTTGACCGGCTTCATGACCTCCAAGCTTTGGAACTCAACACTTCCCGTGGCCCCGCATTTGGCCACACCGCTACAAATCATGATCGACGGCCCCCTTGGCGGTGCGGCCTTTAACAATGAATTTGGTCGGCCCAATTTGCTGGGTTTTTTCAGAGAGTATGAGCAACAGATCGACGGTGTTCAGCGCGGTTACCACAAGCCCATCATGATTGCGGGCGGCTTGGGTCGCATTGACGCCCAACTGGTCAAGAAGGAGCTTTATCCAACGGGGACTTTGTTGGTTCAAATTGGTGGGCCTGGCATGCGCATTGGTCTTGGCGGTGGCGCTGCAAGCTCCATGAGCAGTGGCATGAACGACCAAGCCTTGGACTTTGATTCGGTGCAGCGTGGCAACCCCGAGATTCAAAGAAGAGCCCAAGAGGTGATCAACCAATGCTCCCTGTTGGGGGAGAAGTCACCCATTTTGGCCATTCACGACGTGGGCGCGGGCGGGCTCTCCAATGCATTTCCAGAGTTGGTCAACGATGCGGGCAAAGGGGCTATTTTTTATCTCGACCAAATTCAGCTCCAAGCTCAAGGCATGTCGGCCAAGGAAATTTGGTCCAACGAGAGCCAAGAGCGCTATGTGATGGCGGTGGACCCACTCAAACTAGACATGTTTCGAGAAATTTGTGAGCGCGAACGTTGTCCTTTTGCGGTGATTGGACACGCTACCCACGAGCGTGATTTGGTCTTGAAGGACCCCATGAACGAACACTGTGTGAACATGCCCATGGAGGTCTTGCTGGGCAAGCCTCCTAAGATGCACCGAGATGTCGTGCGCAAAAAGCGCCAAGGCCAAAGTTTTGACATGGGCAGCCTCACCCTGCAAGATGCAGTCATTCAAGTGCTCGCCCACCCCAGTGTCGCCTCCAAGCGTTTTTTGATCACGCTTGGAGACCGCACGGTCAGTGGCCTCACACATCGAGACCAAATGGTGGGCTCGCGACAAATACCTGTCGCAGACTGTGCCATCACGCTCAGTGACTTTGTCGGGGTTTCAGGGGAAGTCATGAGCATGGGCGAGAGAACGCCGCTTGCCAGCATCAACCCCGAGGCCTCTGGGCGCATGGCCATTGCAGAGGCCATCACCAACTTGTTGGCCGCCCCAATTGAACTCAAACGCGTCAAGCTGTCTGCCAATTGGATGGCCGCTTGTGGTCAAGAGGGAGAAGATGCGGCCCTCTTCGATACGGTCAAAGCGGTCGGCCTTGAACTGTGCCCAGCTCTTGGCGTGTCCATTCCTGTGGGCAAGGACTCTTTGTCCATGAGAACGCAATGGCTGGACCCCAAAACGCAAGAACAGGTGAGTGTCACCTCACCCGTGAGTTTGATCGTGAGCGCCTTTTGCGCGCTGGGTGATGTGCGAGGCAATTTCACGCCCGAACTGCAAGCAAGCCCTGAAGACACCACCTTGATTTTGATCGATTTGGGCCGCGGACTCCATCGCATGGGCGGGAGCATTTTGTCGCAGGTCATGGAGCAAAATGTCAACGACACCCCCGATCTTGAGGATCCCAAAGATTTGGTCGCGTTGGTTGACGCCATCAATGCCCTCAGAGGCGCGTCAAAAATATTGAGCTACCACGATGTGAGCGATGGTGGGGTGTTCACCACGGTTTGCGAAATGGCTTTTGCCTCAGGGCTTGGCATCAGCTTGAATGTGGACATCTTGGTCACCGAGGGCGATGGCATACAAAACTCCTTTGCCGACCATGGCGACTCTAAAAACTGGGCCTCTCAGGTGAGTGTGCGGCGAGATGAATTGACCCTCAAAGCTTTGTTCAGCGAGGAGTTGGGGGTCGTGATCCAAGTCAAGACGCCTGACAGAAACGAGGTCATGCAAACCCTTCGAGCCCATGGTTTGTCCAAGCACAGTCACTTCATTGGCAAAGTTCGCCACGAAGAGAACCCCACGATCAGCATCTGGAGAGACACGAAAGAGATCTTCAAGGCTCCCACGAAAGACTTGTTACTGGTCTGGGACTCCCTCAGTTGGAAAATCACCCAGCTCAGAGACCACCCGGATGCAGCCCATCAAGAGCACGAGGCTTTGGGACGTATCCATGAAGCCCCACTTCACGCTCACGTGCCTGAGGCACTTGAGCGGCAGATCAAAGCACCCGTTGCCGCGTCTCTCATGCTCACGCGACCCAAGATGGCCATCTTGCGCGAGCAAGGGGTGAACTCTCATGTTGAGATGGCGTATGCCTTTGATGCGGCAGGATTCGATACCTACGACGTTCACATGAGTGACTTGCAATCACTTAGAACATCTCTCGCGCATTTCAGTGGTTTGGTGGCTTGTGGTGGCTTTAGTTATGGAGACACCTTGGGCGCGGGCATCGGCTGGGCGAGAAGCATCAGCTTCAACGCCGCCTTGCTCGAACAATTCGAGGCCTTCTTTGAACGACAAGACACCTTTGGATTGGGGGTTTGCAACGGCTGCCAGATGTTTGCCGAGATTGCACACTTGATTCCTGGTGCACAGCATTGGCCAAGGTTCACACAAAATAAAAGCGAGCGCTTTGAAGCCCGCCTATCCATGGTGGAAGTCATGCCCTCCAAGAGCATTCTTTTTAAGGGCCTAGAGGGGCTGCGTTACCCCATCGCTGTAGCCCATGGGGAAGGGTATGCCAACTTCAAAGTTCAAGGCAACGGTGCAAAAGTTGAACGCGTCATGCGTTTCGTCAATGCCCAAGGACAGGCCGCTGAAACTTACCCAGCCAACCCCAACGGCAGCGAACAAGGCCTGACCGCGGTCACCTCTGCGGATGGTCGATTCACGGCCATGATGCCCCATCCGGAGCGGGTCTTTAGAGATTTGCAATTGAGTTGGAGCCCCGTGAGGCAAGCAACACATCGTTCTTCGCTTGATCACACCCCTTGGTTTGAAATCTGGAGAAATGCAAGACGTTTTGTGAATTGATGTTCTGAAGCCGAAAGAACGGTTTGCTGAAGGTAGAAGACGCTTTGCTTTTTCAGCAAATCTTGTTAAGATTTTCACAAGTCAAGTTTCTTGCGCCCTTGATGAACAGTCAAGTTAAGTACTTTTAAGAGGAACTCAGTATGAGAATCACTGAGAATCAGAAAAAATTCATCCTTCAATCGGCAAAAAAATGCTTCGGTCAAGACGTTAAAGTTTGGCTCTTTGGCTCGCGGGCCAATGATCTTGCTAAAGGTGGGGACGTTGACCTATACATAGAGACTTTAGCTTTGACCCCATGGCTACCTATTTTTCAATGCAAGATGGACATTGAGGATCACTTGGACTTGAAAGTAGATTTGTTGGTCAATGATGCGTCTAACCCTCTACCTATTCATAAAATTGCGCAACAAACCGGCCTACTTTTATGACTGAACATCTGCGCTTGATCGCAAAGCAACTTGAAAATTTAGAGAAAATGAATCTTTATTTGGCTTACTCTTTAGGCCGTTCTCGAATGTTCATGCCCATTGAAAATTGGGACACATTGAGCAACGAGCAACATGAAGTTTTGGCTGCATTGAGAGTTCGTTTTAGCGAGTTTCAAGAGCATTTAAGTAAAACGATGCGAGCCATTGCCATAGAAGAGGACGTCGATACCACCCGTTTTGGTTCCGTGTTGGCTTACATGGAGAAATTAGACATCATTGTTTCTTCTGTACGCTGGAAATTAATTAGGGAAATCAGAAATGCTGTGAACCATAACTACAACAACGATTCAAATCAACTTAAAGAATTTTTTTCAGAAATGATGAAGGCGTCTCAAGATCTTTTTGATGCCCATCAAAACATCATCGGTTTTTGTAACAAAGCCTATGGCTTGATTGTCTCTCAATCAGAAGAGCAGAAAAAAACCTCGCAAATTTAAGGAAACTTGCGAGGTTTTCGGTTGTTCAAATGAAAATCTATTCCACTTTGGCTTTGCTTCTCAAGTCTTGTTGGTAATTGTTCATTTTGGTTTGCGTCAACTGTTGGGCAATTTGGGGTTTGACGTCATCAAACTTGGGCAACTGTGACTCACGGAAGTCGTCCAAACGGATGATGTGAAAGCCAAATTGGGTTTTGACAGGCACATCGGTCATTTGGCCCTTTTTCAACGTCATCATGACTTCGGAGAACTCTTTCACAAAGTTACCAGGAGAGGCCCAATCCAAGTCGCCACCGTTGGCACCTGATCCAGGATCCTTGGATTGTTTTTTAGCGATCTCTTCAAACTTCTGACCCTTTTTGATGCTGGCGATGATGGCCTTGGCTTGGTCTTCTTTCTCTACCAAAATATGCCGTGCACGGTACTCTTTGCCGGTGTTGGCGGAGACAAACTTATCAAACTCTGCCTTGATGTCGGCCTCGGTCACGGGGTTGTTCTTTTGGAACTCTGAGAACAACTCGCGGATCAAAATGCTTTGACGAGCCAATTCCAATTGAGCGCGGTAGTCATCGGTCGCATCAAGCCCTTTCTTTTGCGCTTCTTGCATGAAGACTTCTCTGGCAATGACTTCATCCTTGATTTGGCTTTCCACCTCAGGCGTCACAGGGCGACCCGAGCGTGCAACTTGTTGAGCCAAGGCCTCGACTCTGGATTTGGGCACAGCTTTACCATTCACGATGGCCACATTTTGCGCAAAGGTGGAGGTGAGGGCGCCCAAAGTGAGCATCAAAGCGATTTGCAGATGGTTTTTCATGTCATTCTCTTGAAAGGATAGGTTCTATGGGATCGTCAACAGTTCTTGGTAAAAGTCAAAAGCCACGGGGCTTAATCAAGCATTTGGCCAGTCCTGCAAAATTTCGATGGCCAAGGCATGAAGGCCCATTTCCATAAAATCTTGCACTGCATCATACACAATTCGGTGACGCTGAACCCGATTTTGTGTCAAAAAAACGTTCGCGGCAATTTTCACCCTGAAATGCGTGCCACTCAAACTGTCATTGGCGCCAACATGACCTGCATGCTCAGCGCTTTCATCCACGACCCTTAAGTTCTTGGAGTTCAAATGCGCCTCTAAACGTCTTTGAATCGCTTGCGCAGTGACGGGCTCATGCAGCATGGATGGGGCGCCTAGATTGAAAAGACAAAGGGGAACACACGTGGGTCATGCTTGTGTCACAGTGAAGTGGAAAATGGTGAGACTCACAGGCGATGAGGGTTTTGCGGGCCTTGGGGCTTGTCGCTGGCGTCAAGGCTTGCAGTGGCCGGCCCAGCCTGCAACTCCAAAGGATCGTCTTGCTTCATGTACTTGGCCAAAAAAATCGCTTGACCCAAGACAAAGACAAACATCAGGCCCATGCCACCAAACATTTTAAAATTCACCCAAGTGTCGGTGTCAAAATTGTAGGCCACCCAAAGGTTCAGGGCGGACATGCCTATAAAAAACAGCCCCCAGGCGTTCACCAAAACACGCCAAACAGGGTCAGGCACTTGCATTTGGGAGGACATCAGTTGCTTGATGAAGTTTTTACCAAAGCCGTACTCGCCAACGATCAGGGCCAACGCCATGACGATGTACAAGACACTGGGCTTGAATTTGATGAAGGTCTCGTCATGAGAGATGAGGGTCGCGCCCCCAAAGATCACGATGACCCCAAGGCTCACCCATTGCATGGTCTCGACCTTGCCGACTTTGTATTTGAGCCAAGCAATTTGCGCCACCGTGGCCACAATGGCAACTGCGGTGGCGGTGTAGACATCGCTCAATTTAAAGACGATAAAGAACAAGACCACCGGGAAAAAATCTAAAAAAGCCTTCATGTCTTAGTCTTCCTTTTTCTTGAACTGCAAAGACGCCGAATTCATGCAGTAGCGCAGTCCCGTGGGTTGGGGGCCGTCTTCAAACACATGGCCCAAGTGCGCGTCGCATTGAGCGCAAACTGTCTCCACGCGTCTCATGCCAAGGCTCACGTCCACGCGCTCCTCAATCGCCCCTTGATGTTCAGGCTGGTAAAAAGAGGGCCAGCCACAACCGGCATCGAATTTGGTGGACGCGTCAAACAAGGGGGCGCTGCAGCAGATGCAAAGGTACTGCCCAGCGGACCACTCCTTTTCATAGCGACCGCTGTAGGGTCTTTCCGTGGCCGCATGGCGAGTGACGTCAAAGGCCACGGTTTCAGCCCCCTTGGTGGCCAAAATCTCTTTCCATTCGAGATCGGTTTTTTTAATTTTCATGATGAACAGGATACTGCAATAGATTGGGCCCAATGGGGCGGATGATCGGCGTAGGCCTCAAAGCCAGGATGTTCCTCAAAAGGCTTGGACAAAAGATCCATCAGACGATCAATTTCTGAAGGGTCTCCCACCTTGGCCGCTTGAATGGCGGTTTCGCACAAATGATTTCTCAAAACAAACTTGGGGTTGTGCGCCAACATGCATTGAGCCGACAAACCCAGATCTTCCGATTTTAGTCGATCCCAATAGGTGTCCAACCATGCGGTGAACATTTGGGGCTCTAAAAAAAGATCTTTCACGGGATTGAACGCATTTGGTCCAAGCTTTTGGGCATTCAAGACGGCCATGGAGAGTTTTCGCCAAAAGATGCTGTAGTCCACCCGTTGTTCGGACATGACTTGCAAAACCCCTTGGAGCATCGAGTCTTCAAGCCTCGCCCCTTCAAGGCCTGGCTGCTCTTGCAAAAGCCCCAATTTGCCAGCATAGACCCTTTGCATCTCCATGGGCAAATGCGTCTTGTAGGTCGACAAGGCTTTGACAATGGCATCGGTGTCATTGATCAAACTTGCAAAGGCTTGGCCCAAACAAAAAAGATTCCAATACGCTATTTGCGGCTGTTGGCCATAGCGGTAACGCCCTTGGTGGTCAGAATGGTTGCAAATGTGTTGGGGATCAAAGCTGTCCATGAACTGAAACGGCCCGTAATCCATGGTCAAGCCCAAAATACTCATGTTGTCGGTGTTCATGACCCCATGACAAAAGCCCACACCTTGCCATTGCGACATGAGTTTGGCGTATTTGATGGCCGTGAGCTCCAAAAAGGCCAAACTCCGTTCCTCCAAAGAGAGGTCTGCCAAATGGGGCAAGTTCAAGTGATTTTGCAAATCTTCTCGGCTCAGCTCAAGGACAAACTCGGTCAGGGTCAGCAGTGCATCGGTGTTTTGAAGGGCCGCAAAATGCTCAAAGTGGCCAAAGCGAATAAAACTAGGCGCCACGCGGGTGATCACGGCCGCGGTTTCTCTCTCCTCTCTGTACACCGCCAAGGGTGAGCTCACCATGCAAAGCGCACGGGTGGTCGCAATGCCAAGGCCCGCCATGGCCTCGCTGCACAAAAACTCACGCACCGTGCTTCTGAGAACGGCTCGACCGTCTGCGCGTCTTGAGTAGGGGGTAGGGCCCGCCCCTTTGAGCTGGATCTCCATGGGCCCAAGAGCGGTGTCGACCTCTCCCAAATAAAGCGCTCGCCCGTCTCCAAGCTGGCCTGCCCACACCCCAAATTGGTGTCCACTGTAGACACTGGCCAGTGGCTCTGAACCTTCAAGAATGGCGTTGCCACTGAGTGCCTCCAACACCCCCTTTTCGTGCATCCAATCGCGCTCCAAGCCCATCTCTTGGGCCAAAAGACGAGAATGGGCAAGCCACTGCGGACTCGGTAGTTCAGTGCCACTCAAGCGGCTTGAAAACGCTTCGCCCAGTTGAGCAAAACGATTGTTCCATGTGAGCTGACTGAGCCGTTGCGGGGATTGCGAAGTCATCTGGGTGTGCTTGGGGTGAGGGTGGGGTTAAAGAACAAGGCGCTTTGGCCCATCAAAGCTTGCTTGGGGTGACGGCTCTCGTGAGCCAGTTTTTATATTGAAGGCGCGGGCAAGAAAAAATTATTCTCTCAAAACCTGAGTACCCTTGGCGCTGTCTAGGGTTTACCTTGTACATTTTAGCTGTACCCGATCTCCAGAATCAGCTAAATTAGCTCTAAAAGGGGCTCAAGACCAGACATCTCTCCTTGGAGTTCTCATACGTTAACGTGCAATGGAGAATGAACTATGTATGGATTAATGCAGCAGCGTGAGTTGCTCATCTCAGGCTTGATTGAGTTTGCTCAAAAGAACCACGCGGACACGGAAATCATCTCGCGTCGGGTCGAAGGCGACATCCATCGCTCCAATTGGGCAGAGGTGGGCAAAAGGTCCCAACAAATCGCCCATGCTTTGAAGCGCATGGACTTGGCGGTGGGCTCGCGTGTGGCGACCCTCGCTTGGAATGGTTACCGACACTTGGAGTTGTATTTCGGCGTGAGCGGTACTGCACGTGTGCTGCACACCATCAACCCCAGACTTCACCCCGATCAACTCGCTTGGATCGTCAACCATGCTGAGGATGAGGTACTGTGTTTTGATATGACTTTTTTGCCCCTGGTTCAAGCGCTTCATGCAAAAACACCCACTGTCAAGCACTGGATCGCCTTGTGTGACACCCATCAACTCCCTAAGGATTCAGGCATTCCTGGACTGCAGTCCTATGAGGGCTGGATCGGCCAAGAGGACAGTGCCTTTGACTGGCCCCAATTTGATGAAAACACCGCCTCAAGCTTGTGCTACACCTCAGGCACCACAGGGCACCCCAAGGGCACCCTTTACAGCCACCGCTCCACCTTGCTTCACGCCTTTGGCGCGGCTTTGCCAGACGTGATGAACTTGTCGGCCACCGACAGCGTTTTGCCCGTGGTGCCCATGTTTCACGTCAACGCCTGGGGCTTACCGTACAGCTGCGCCATGGTGGGTGCAAAATTGGTTTTCCCAGGGCCCGCCATGGATGGCAAATCGGTGTATGAGTTGATTGAACAAGAGCATGTCACCTTCGCGGCTGGAGTACCCACCGTATGGCAAATGCTTTTATCGCACATGAAACCTTTGGGTGTTCGCTTTTCTAGCTTGAAGCGAACGGTCATTGGCGGCTCGGCATGTCCTCCCTCCATGATTCATGCCTTCAAGCAAGACCATGGCGTGGAGGTCTTGCATGCATGGGGCATGACCGAGCTCAGTCCTTTGGGCACCTTGTGTTCTCTTAAAAACAAACACATGTCCTTGCCCCTGGATCAACAGATGAAAATTCGATTGAAACAAGGGCGATCCTTTTTTGGTGTGGACCTTAAAATTTTGAACGACCAAGGTCAACTCCAAGTGCACGACGGCCAGTCCTATGGCGACTTGTATGCCAAAGGGTCTTGGGTGATCAACAAGTATTTCAAACAAGCCCAGTCCCCACTGATCGACGGATGGTTCCCGACCGGGGATGTGGCCACCATGGATGAGGACGGCTACATGCAAGTGGTGGACCGCACCAAGGACGTGATCAAATCTGGTGGCGAGTGGATCAGCAGCATTGACATCGAAAACATTGCCGTCTCGCACCCGAGTGTGGCCATGGCCGCCTGTATCGCCATTGCCGACCCCAAATGGGATGAGCGCCCGATTGTGGTGGTCGTTGTAAAACCTGGGCTTGTCTTGAGCAAAGAGGAGTTGTTGGCTTTTTATGTGGGCAAAACCGCCAAGTGGCAAATCCCTGATGATGTGATCTTTGTCGATGCCATTCCCATCGGTGCAACGGGTAAAATTCTCAAAAACAAACTCAGAGAGGACTTGTTGAAAAGAGAAGCCCCCTGAATCTACCCCTGACACCCATCGAGGTCCCGTCATGAGATCTCAGGAATGGAGGCGTCCAACGAGGCCCCTAGCAAGGCCCTTCCAGCAGGCCTTTTTTAACAGCTTAATTTCTCTATGACCACCACCTACCAAGTTCACACCGATGTCGCCGTCATCACCCTAGACAACCCACCCGTCAACGGGTTGAATTGGTCAACCCGCAAGCAGTGCTTGCTGCATCTTGAGCAAGCCTTGGCGGACCCAAGCATCAAGGCCGTGGTGCTGCACGGAGCTGGCAAGGCCTTTTGCGGAGGTGCCGATATCAAAGAGTTCGGTACGCCAAAAGCGCTGGAAGAGCCCAACCTGAGCACCTTGATCATCGCCTTTGAAAACGCAGACAAGCCCATTGTGGCCGCCCTTCATTCTGTGGTCATGGGTGGTGGGCTTGAGTTGTCACTCGCTTGCCACTACCGCATCGCCGCACCAAGCTGTCAAGTCGCCTTGCCTGAGGTGAAGTTGGGTTTGATTCCTGGGGCCGGAGGCACCCAACGTTTGCCAAGGGTTTTGGGCGTTGAGGCGGCACTGAACATGATCGTGAGCGGTGAGGCCATCATGAGTGAGCGGCTTAACATGGTGCCAGCGCAAAAACTTTTTGACCAAATGGCACAATCTTCAACCTCCTTGTTGGACGAGGCCCTTGACTTGGCCCGTGATCGAAGCGCTCTTCGCCCCCTACCTAAAGTGCGCGACTTGAAAGCACAGCACCCGCAAGGAGACGCCTACTTCCAGTTCGCCAAAAACATGGTCAAAAACAGCCCACAAGCCAAGCATTTGCCCGCACCGCTCAAAGCCATCGATGCCATCAGGCAAGCGACCTTGCTGCCCATGGCTGAGGGTTTGGCCTTTGAGCGCGAAACTTTTCTGAATTTGATGTGGACCCCAGAGTCCAGGGCCTTAAGGCATCTCTTTGGCGCACAAAGAAACGCTTCGAAAGTTGAAGGTCTAGACAGCAACACCGCCGTTCGCAACATCCAACACGTGGGCATTGTCGGCTCGGGCACCATGGGGGTCGGCATTGCCATGAATTTCCTGATGGCCGGCCTTGCCGTCACCCTTTTGGACACCAACCAGGCGGCCTTGGACAAAGGCCTTCAAACCCTGAGCCTGAATTTTGAATCGCGGGTCAAAAAAGGCAAATTAAAGGCGGACCAACTTCAAACCATGCTCAAGAACTTGAGCAGCTCTTTGAAGTTTGAGGACTTGGCGCCTTGTGACTTGATCATCGAAGCGGTTTTTGAAGACATGAAGGTCAAAGAAAACGTCTTCAAAGCCTTGGATGCCTGTGCAAAACCGGGCGCTATTTTGGCAACCAACACCTCCACCTTGGACGTCAACGCCATCGCTTCTTTCACCCAACGCCCAAGCGATGTGGTTGGGATGCATTTCTTCTCGCCTGCCAACGTGATGAAACTGCTTGAAGTGGTGCGCGCCCGAGAAACGTCCAAAGAAGTCTTGGCCTCGGTGATGGCGGTGGCCAAAAAAATTAAAAAAATCGCCGTGGTCTCAGGCGTTTGCGATGGTTTCATCGGCAACCGAATGATCGAGCAGTACTTCAGGCAAGCTGGTTTTTTGCTTGAAGAGGGCTGCTCTCCCGAACACATCGATCAAGCCATTGAGCGCTTTGGATTTGCCATGGGGCCGTTCAAGATGAGCGACTTGGCGGGCAACGACATAGGGTGGGCCATCAGAAAAAGACGCTACCAAGAAACACCTCAAATGAAATACAGCCCCATGCTTGACTTGATCTGTCACTTGGGTCGCTTTGGGCAAAAAACTGGCGCCGGTTGGTACGATTACACTAGCGGCAAAAGAGACGCGGTGCATTGCCCCTTGGTCCAAAAACTCTTGGACGATCATCGCGCCGAGCATGGCTTGACCCTTAGAAAAATAAGCGATGAAGAAATCGTCCAACGCTTGGTCTTCTCCTTGGTCAACGAAGGCGCTCGCATTTTGCAAGAGGGCATCGCCTCCAAAGCCAGTGACATCGACATGGTCTACATCACAGGCTACGGATTCCCAATTTTTAGAGGCGGGCCCATGCACTATGCGCAAGAATTTGGGGTGTTGAACATGATGGGTGCCATGAAGCGCTTTGCCCTGAACCCCAAAGACGACGCCGAATTTTGGCAGCCTGCCCCCCTGCTGCAAACCTTGGCCCACGCTGGTCGAGGGTTTTCGCAAGTGTAAAAGGATCGAACCTGCGCACAGGCGCATGGACTGCAGGCCCTGACACCCTAACAACACATCGATTTTCCTAGGATTACCCATGACCCAAGCCCTCATCGTCTCCACTGCTAGAACACCGCTTGCTAAAAGTTGGCGAGGTGCATTCAACATGACCCATGGTTCGGTGCTTGGCGGGCATGCGGTCAAGCATGCCCTTGAGCGCGCAGGCGTGCCAGCAGACATGGTGGAAGATGTCATCATGGGATGCGCCAACCCTGAAGGGGCCACAGGGTGGAACATCGCCAGACAATGTGCCATTGCTGCTGGCCTGCCCATGGGTGTCTCAGGCATGACGGTCAACCGCTTTTGTGCCTCAGGACTCCAAACCATCGCTTTGGCGGCTCAACGCATCATCGCGGGAGAAGCGCAAGTCTTTATTGCTGGGGGCGTTGAGAGCATTTCCTGTGTGCAGCAAGAGATCAACATGCACATGTTCATCGATCCTGCATTACAAAAGAAAAAGCCTGAAATTTATTGGAACATGCTGCAAACCGCAGAACAAGTGGCCAAGCGCTACCACATCGATCGAGAGGCCATGGATGCCTATGGCGCACAAAGTCAACACAAGGCCTGTCAGGCCCAAGACCAGGGGCTCTTTGACGAGGAGATCGCCCCGATCACCACGCGTGCAGGGGTGCTCGATCCGGTCATGGGCTTGATGACCAAGCAAGTCACGGTCAGCCGTGACGAGGGGACTCGAGCTGGGACCACGGTTGAGGCCCTGAGGGCCATCAAAGCGGCAACACCCGGTGGTCTGGTGGCGGCAGGAAACGCCAGCCAATTCTCCGACGCAGCGGGAGCCTGTGTGGTCATGGATGAGAAAAGAGTCGCCCAATTGGGCTTGAAGCCTTTGGGCCGATTTTTAGGCTTTGCGGTCGCTGGGTGTGAGCCCGATGAAATGGGCATTGGTCCGGTGTTTGCGGTGCCCAAGGTGTTGAAGCTTTTGGGTCTCAAGGTGCAAGACATCGACCTTTGGGAGTTGAACGAAGCCTTTGCGGTTCAGGTTGTGTATTGCCGGGATCAATTGGGCATCGACCCCGAGCGACTCAATGTCAATGGAGGCGCGATTGCCTTGGGTCACCCCTATGGCATGAGCGGGCAGCGCATGACTGGACACGCTTTGATCGAAGGCCGTCGAAGAGGGGCCAAGCGGGTGGCGGTGACCATGTGCGTCGGTGGAGGCATGGGTGCTGTTGGGGTGTTTGAAGTTCTTTGACGCTTAAGTGCTCACTTAACTTCACCAGACACTTGAGCTGTCACAAGCCCAAAGCGTTTCTTGTTTAGAATCAGCACCAAGTGCTGTTGCTATGCGAAGCTTTGCCAAGAGGGTGTCTGATGACCATTCAACAGCAAGAGCCAACTGGACAACAGCTTGTTGGACAACAGCTTGATGAACAACCTAACGATGTGGCCCTACTTTTTAATCCATGACAACACTTGACCCTTTGCCTCATCCACATGCCTCCTCAGCCCATGCGCTGAATGATCAACAAAGGCACGAAGCCTTTGTCAAAGATTTTGGCGTCTACATTCCCTTTGCTGATTTTTTGGGCTTTCAATTCATCAGCGCCGAGGAGGGTCAATCCGTGCTGCAGTACGAAGCACTCGATGCGCACATGAACTCCTTCAAAGTCACGCACGGCGGCGCGTTGATGACCCTCATGGATGTGAGCATGGCCAATGCAGCCAGGAGTGTGGAGAGCGGCTCCCGAGTGGTCACCATAGAGCTCAAGAGCTCCTTCTTCCATCCCGCCAAAGGTCCCCTCAAAGCCTATGGCAACTTGCTGCATCGAACCAAAAGCATGGCCTTCATGGAAACCAAGGTCATGGACGCGCAAGGTGTGCTCTGTGCCCACGCAACAGGCACCTTTCGCTATGTCAAGCCCCATTAGAGAGGGGTCCTTTGTCGATTGTTTTTTTCAATGTTCTCACCTCTTCATAAGGAAATTTCACATGACCCCTCTTCAACATTTGATGGCTTCAGTGGCTGGTGTTTTGGCGATCAGCGTCGGTGCTCAAGCCCTTGCGGCCGACACCAAAAAGGAATCCCCAACAAGCGCACCAACCGTTGCGACGACGCAAGCGCCGCCTGCTGCCAGCACCGATCCAGTGGTTAAAAAGTCCGACTCTGGCATTTGTCACGACAAGAGCAGCCCCAGTTTTGGCAACACCAAAAAGTTCACACCCTTTAACGCCATGGAGGAGTGCATCAAGAGCGGCGGCAAACCAGCTGCCAATGCCGCTGCACCAGCGCCAGAGGTGAGCATGGTGAAGAAATCAGACTCTGGTATTTGCCACGATAAAAGCTCCCCCAGCTATGAAAAGACCAAGAAGTTCACTGAATTCAAGTCCATGGATGAATGCATCAAGAGTGGTGGCAGAGCGCCCAAGTAAAAAATGCGGCACTCAGACGCATGGGCGTTATGATTTATTGAGGTTCAGTTGCGCCAAGACCAAGCATGTCAAACAGTTTCATGCCTGCCAACATGAACACAACGAATACAGCCGCCTTGATTTGGCCTGATGCCAGCGATACCAGCGCGGGGCCTGGACAAAATCCAGCCAGTCCCCAACCTGCTCCAAACAATACTGCGCCAATCACCAAAGGCTTGTCGATTTGACTGCTCGTGGGCAAATACAAAGCGCCTCCTAAAAAATTGACAGTTCTTTTTTTGGTCAATGCAAAGGCAAAAAACCCGACAGCGATAGCGCCCCCCATAACAAAAGCCAGTGATGGATCCCACAAACCAAAAATATCCAAAAATCCAAGGACCTTGCTCGGATCGGTCATGCCAGAGAGGATGAGACCCAAGCCAAATAGCAGGCCCACTAAAAATTCACTGATTCTGTGTTGCATACAATTTCTTTCAAATCGCGTGGCGAATGACATAGACCCCTAAAAAACCAAACGCCATGAAAGTAAGCGTGGCCACCAAGGATCTTGGCGACAGGCGCGATAACCCGCATACACCATGGCCACTGGTGCAACCCGATCCATAACGCGTTCCAAACCCAACCAATGATCCAGCGATGGCAATGCTTGCGTAGGCTGCCTCAATGCGGGGTGCCACGATGAGATCGACGGGTAACACCAGGGCACTCACGAACGGCGCTGCAGCCATGCCCAGAACAAAAGCAATGCGCCAGCCCACATCGCCTGATCGTGGAGACAGCAAACCGGCCAGAATGCCGCTGATGCCTAAGATACGGCCATTGAACAAAATAAATACCGCGCAGGCCAGCCCTAGCAAGATGCCGCCGCCAAGCGACAGCCAAGGTGTGAAATGGATCCAATCAATCGTCATAGATGCCTTTATGTTTGCTGTGCATTTGCTCAAGTTCTATTGATACAACTGTCGTGTAAAACGACACCAGCAGACCACTTCAAGTAGGTCGTTTTTTTGAGGGGTCCTTGATCAAATGTTTTGCGCACTCATGAGCTCCAAGTCCAAACACATCTCTATGTGCGCCATGCCCGCCTCCAAAAAGCACTCACCCACTGGTTTGAAGCCATGCTTGGCGTAAAAAGCTAGGGCCGACTCCTGCGCGTGAATGCGAATGCGCTGATCGCCCCTGTTTTGAGCCACCTTGATCAAAGCGCTCAGCATGTTGGATCCCAAGTCATGGCCTCTGAGTTGGCGGTCCACAGCCATTCGACCCAAGCGAGACTCGCCTTGCACGGTGGGCAAGAGTCTGGCGGTGGCGACCGCCATCCCTAAGGCATTCCTTAAAACGATGTGCTGGCTCTTGCCATCGTCCTCGTCTTGCTCCATCTCAAGGGGCACGCCTTGCTCTTGGACAAAGACCTCCAAACGAAGGGGCAAGGCTTCGGACTTCAACTCAGCCCAGTTGCCCATGACCATTTGGGTCACGGGCAACTGGGCCTCAAAATCCTCCAACACTTGGCGAAAAGACCCGGGCACCGTCTGTGAAATTTTGCTCACCGGGTCCGCAAACACATAAATCAACTCGGCACTGACCAAAGGCTCATGACCCCGAAAAATCCCCCCCAAAATGACCAACGAGGAGTTGCCCACTTTGGTGCACTTGAGCCCAATGTCCAAGACGTCATCGTAGTGCGCCGAGGCGTGGTATTCGAGGCTTGTTTTGACAACGAACTACTCACCCTGCAGGGCTTGCATGCTTTTCTCGTAGGGCAGCCCCAGAGCTCTCCAGTAGTCCGCGATGGCCGTGTCCAGGTACATCAAATAGTGGCCATT
>CAIMNS010000266.1 GCA_903842945.1 uncultured Burkholderiales bacterium | reverse complement strand
GCATCGATGACAATGCCTTGTGGATCGAGGAGTTGCTCGACAGTTTAGGTTTGGCTGACAAAGCCCACAGCAACATGCGCCAGTTGTCTGGGGGCATGAAACGACGCGTGTTGGTGGCACAAGCCTTGGTGCACAAACCCCCCGTCATTGTCTTGGATGAGCCGACCGCTGGTGTTGACGTGGAGTTGCGTCAAACGCTTTGGCAATTCATTGCCAAATTGAACAGCGAAGGTCATACGGTCTTGCTGACCACCCATTATTTGGAGGAAGCGGAGGCCCTGTGCTCGCGCATTGCCATGCTCAAAGGCGGGGAGGTGGTGGCCTTGAACACCACGAGTGAGCTTTTGAAATCTTCCACCAGCAATGTGCTCAGGTTCAAGCTCGATGGCAAGTTGCCGCCTGAACTGGAAGTTTTGTCTCGAATCACCGGGCGCATTGTGCAGTTGCCTGCGCACGACGCTCAGGAGATCGAGGGCTATTTGGCCACGCTTAGGCAAGCCGGTTTGAAGCCTGAGGACATCGAGGTGAGAAAGGCCGACCTGGAAGACGTCTTCTTGGATGTGATGAACAGCAAACAAGGAGCAAAAGCATGAAAGGCTGGAGAGCACTTTTTTACAAAGAAATTTTGCGCTTTTGGAAGGTGAGTTTTCAAACGATCGCCGCTCCCGTGTTGAGCGCCGTGCTGTACCTCTTGATCTTTGGCCATGTGCTGGAGGACCGCGTGCAGGTTTATGGCCAACTCAAGTACACGTCCTTTTTATTGCCTGGACTCATCATGATGAGTTTGCTTCAAAATGCGTTTGCCAACAGTTCATCTTCCATGGTGCAAAGCAAGATCATGGGCAACTTGGTGTTCATTTTGTTGTCGCCCTTGGGTCACTGGAGTTGGTTCAGTGCCTATGTCTTGTCCGCCATGGTCAGAGGACTGGCGGTGGGCTCGGGCG
The DNA here is from genome assembly GCA_903842945.1 of uncultured Burkholderiales bacterium. Taxonomy (GTDB): domain Bacteria; phylum Pseudomonadota; class Gammaproteobacteria; order Burkholderiales; family Burkholderiaceae_C; genus Limnohabitans. The sequence goes on along the minus strand of CAIMNS010000266.1, from coordinate 8,729 downwards.
TGTTGCTCGTGACGTTGTATTTTGTCCCTCTGAGCTTTGTGTACCCACTTTGGATCTTGGTGTTTGCGCTTCTTGGAGCGGCCATGTTGGCAACGCTTGGATTGATCGCGGGACTTTGGGCCGAGAAATTTGATCAAATGGCCGCCTTTCAAAACTTTGTCATCATGCCCATGACCTTTTTGAGTGGCGTGTTTTACTCGATCCATTCCTTGCCGCCGTTTTGGCAAACCTTCAGCCATTTGAACCCTTTCTTTTACATGATCGACGGCTTTCGGTTTGGCTTTTTCGGGGTGAGCGATGTCTCTCCTTGGTTGAGTTTGGGTCTGGTCTCGGGCGCACTGACAGCCATCGCAAGTTTGGCGCTCTACCTTCTCAAAACGGGCTACAAAATCAGGGGCTGATGGACGAGCAGCCATGAACATGTGTTTTAATTATTTTTCGGTTTGAAAGCGACGACCCCATGACCTCACAAGACGTGCAAGACCTGATTTCTCAAGGCATGCAGTGCAGCTTCATCTCCATCGAAGGAGACGGCCGTCACTGGTTCGCAACCATCGTCTCTCAAGAGTTTGAAGGCCTCAGATCCATCAAGCGGCATCAACTCGTCTACAAAACCTTGGGTCAAAAGATGCACACCGATGAAGTGCATGCCTTGTCCATGAAGACCTTCACGCCGCAAGAGTGGGAATTGCAAGGCCCTCAGAGCACTGGAGCTTAAAGCCCATGGACCAATTGATCATCCAGGGTGGCAAGGCGTTGAATGGAGAGGTGAGCATCTCGGGGGCCAAAAACGCGGCGCTGCCTGAGCTGTGTGCAGCGCTTTTGAGTGCTGAACCCGTCACCTTGCACAACGTGCCCGATTTGCAAGACGTGGCCACCATGCTCAAGTTGCTTAAAAACATGGGCGTGCACATCCATCAAGCGCCAACGGGCGATGTCCAATTGACCGCCACCGACGCGTTAAAGCCCGAGGCGCCTTATGAGTTGGTCAAGACCATGCGTGCTTCGGTGTTGGCGTTGGGGCCCTTGCTGACACGTTTTGGCCATGCGCGCGTGTCTTTGCCGGGCGGGTGTGCGATTGGTTCAAGGCCGGTGGACCAGCACATCAAGGGCTTGCAAGCCATGGGTGCAGACATCAAGGTCGAGCACGGCTACATGATGGCCTCCATCAAGGACGGTCAACGTCGACTTCGTGGTGCGCGCATCACGACCGACATGGTGACCGTCACGGGCACCGAGAATTTGATGATGGCTGCTACTCTCGCTCAAGGCGAGACGGTGCTGGAAAACGCCGCACAAGAGCCGGAGATCCCTGACTTGGCCAAGATGCTGGTGGGCATGGGCGCCAAGATCGAAGGGGCGGGGAGTTCCAAAATTAGAATTCTTGGCGTGGAGCGTTTGCACGGGGTGGAGCACACGGTGGTGAGCGACAGGATTGAAGCGGGCACCTTTTTGTGTGCCGTGGCGTGCACGGGCGGAGAGGTGTTTTTAAAAGGTGCGAATGCGCAGCATTTGGAAGCGGTGATTGAAAAACTGGTCAGTGCAGGGGTCACGATCAAAGAGGTCGCTGGGGGCTTATGGGTGAGTGCGCCCAAGGATCCTCATCTGCATTTGAAGGCGCAAAGCTTCAGGACCACCGAGTACCCCGGTTTCCCAACCGACATGCAAGCGCAGTTCATGGTCTTGAACGCCGTGGCCAAGGGCCATGCTAAAGTGACAGAGACGATCTTTGAGAACCGCTTCATGCACGTGAACGAATTGGTGCGCTTGGGCGCACAAATTGAAATTGATGGCAAAGTGGCTTTGATTGAAGGCGTCTCAGAGCTCTCGGGTGCTGAGGTGATGGCCACCGACTTGAGGGCGTCAGCCAGTTTGGTGATGGCCGGTCTGGTGGCCAAAGGTCAAACCACCGTGCAACGCATTTACCATTTGGACCGTGGGTACGAAAAAATGGAGTCCAAGCTGAGGGCACTCGGGGCCGATATAGAAAGAGTGAAATGATTACTTTAGCGCTGTCCAAGGGACGCATTTTTGATGAAACCATGCCGCTTTTGGCGCAGGCGGGCATCGAGGTCTTGGAAAACCCCGAGACCTCCCGAAAGCTCATCTTGTCCACGAGCCAGGCACACGTGCGTGTGGTTTTGGTCAGAGCCTCAGATGTGCCCACCTATGTGCAATATGGAGGCGCTGATCTGGGGGTCACGGGTTTGGACACCTTGATTGAGCATGGCGGCGCTGGACTGTACCAACCCCTGGACTTGAAAATTGCCACCTGCCGCATGAGTGTGGCCACCCGCGCGGACTTTGATTACGAGGCGGTGGTCAGGCAAGGTTCGAGATTGAAAGTGGCCACCAAATACGTCAACATCGCCAAGGACTTCTTTGCCAAAAAGGGCGTGCACGTGGATGTGGTCAAGTTGTACGGCAGCATGGAATTGGCCCCGTTGACGGGACTTGCCGATGCCATTGTGGACTTGGTCTCCACAGGGGGCACCTTGAAGGCCAACCATTTGGTGGAGGTCGAGCACATCATGCCCATCAGCTCCAGGTTGGTGGTCAACCAAGCGGCCTTGAAGCTCAAACAGTCGCACATCAAAGGCCTCATTGAAGCCTTTGCCAAGGCTGTGGAAGTAAGATCTTGAGAAGGACAGAGAAAAAGATCAAAGCAGATCCATCAAAGTTAAAGTGTTGGTGTGACAGCTTTGCTCCAGCTCTAGGCCCTTGAATTTGAACTTGCACAAGAACTCCGAACCCAGATGAAACTCAATCCCTTAAGACTCAACAGCACCGATCTCCATTTTGAGCGAGATTTTCAGGCGCGCTTGCATTGGTCTTCAGAGGCCGATGAAGCCATTGAGTTGCGCGTGCAAGGGATTTTGGCCCGCGTGAAAAAAGAAGGCGACGGCGCTTTGTTGGCCTACACCCGAGAGCTCGATGGCATGGACGTCATGCACATGGACGACTTGAGCCTAGGTCAAAGCGACTTTGAAGCCGCCTTTCATGCCCTGGGTGAGCAGCAAAAAGAGGCCTTGATGGCTGCAGCCGATCGGCTCAGGCGCTACCACGAGGCCCAAAGAAAGGCCAGTGGAGAGAGCTGGAGTTACAGGGACGAGGACGGCAGCTTGCTGGGTCAAAAGGTGACCCCGCTGGACCGGGTGGGGATCTATGTGCCCGGGGGCAAAGCGGCTTACCCCTCCAGTGTGCTGATGAACGCCATTCCAGCTCAAGTCGCTGGCGTCGGCGAGATTGTGATGGTGGTGCCGACCCCTGGTGGTGAGAGAAACACCCTGGTTTTGGCGGCGGCCCATGTGGCCGGGGTCCACCGTGCCTTCACCCTTGGGGGCGCGCAAGCGGTGGCAGCTTTGGCCTATGGAACAGCAACTGTGCCCAAAGTCGACAAAATCACCGGGCCCGGCAATGCCTATGTGGCCAGTGCCAAGCGGCGGGTGTTTGGCGCCGTGGGCATTGACATGATTGCCGGACCCAGCGAAATTTTGGTCTTGGCCGATGGCAGCACCCCAGCCGACTGGGTGGCCATGGATTTGTTCTCACAAGCCGAACACGATGAATTGGCGCAAAGTATTTTGCTCTGCCCGGATGCGCATTACATCGAGCGTGTTCAGGCGTCCATGCAAAGGCTCTTGTCCACCATGCCGCGTGCTGAGATCATTTTGAAGTCCATGAACCACCGTGGTGCCCTGATCCAAACGCAAAGCATGCAAGAGGCGTGTGAGATCAGCAATTCGATTGCACCTGAGCATTTGGAGATTTCATCGATGGATCCGCATGCCTGGGAGCCGCTTTTAAAGCATGCGGGGGCGATTTTTATGGGGGCCTTCACCAGTGAGTCGCTGGGAGATTATTGCGCGGGCCCCAACCACGTCTTGCCCACGTCGGGGACTGCACGCTTTAGCTCCCCCTTGGGCGTGTACGATTTTCAAAAGCGCAGCAGCTTGATTGAAGTGAGCGCCAAAGGGGCGCAGCATTTGGGACGAATCGCCAGTGTGTTGGCCCATGGCGAGGGTTTGAGTGCACATGCCAAAGCGGCCGAAATGAGGCTTCTTGAGCAGGCTCTCGACTTAGGTGCAGAGGACTCGGCGCTTTTGAAGGCCTTGCAAGCGAAGGCATCCTCCACGACGTCCGCGTCGTCCACGTCGTCCACTTAGTCAAGGTCCTGCTCCTCCTCCACTTCCACCTCCTCCACCCAAGACGACCACAGATTTCAGAACGTTCACACCATGAATTCAAAGCCAGGAACGCCCGATTTGCGTTGTATCAGACCCGAGATCAAAGCCTTGTCCGCTTACCATGTGCAGCCCTCGCTTGGGATGATCAAACTGGACGCGATGGAGAACCCTTTCACGCTGCCCCTTGAGTTGCAGCAGCAACTGGGCAAGAGGCTTGGGGCCTTGGAGCTCAACCGCTACCCGGGTCAGGGCATCGAAGACTTGAAAACCCAGCTGTGTGCGTACGTGGATTTGCCCCAAGGGCATGACTTGATGCTGGGCAATGGATCGGACGAGTTGATCGCCTTGTTGACGCTTGCCTGCATGGCGCCTGGGGCCAAGGTGCTGGCCCCTGAGCCTGGGTTTGTGATGTACGCCATGAGCGCTCAATTGATGGGGCTTGACTACATTGGCGTGCCCCTGCGCGATGATTTTGAATTGGATGAGCCAAGGATGAGACGTGCCATCGATGAGCACCAGCCGCAGATCGTTTATTTGGCCTACCCCAACAACCCCACCGCCAATTTATGGAGCCCCTTGGCCCTTGAGCAGATCATTGCCCAGGTCAGCTCCTATGGCGGGGTGGTGGTGTTGGATGAAGCTTACTCACCGTTTTCGGGTGACACGTGGTTGACCCGCATGCGCGAAGACCCGCAGGCCAATGCCCAAGTGATTTTGATGCGCACGCTTTCTAAATTTGGCTTGGCTGGCGCGCGCTTGGGGTACTTGATCGCCCAAACCCCTTGGGTGCAAGAGCTCAACAAGGTCAGACCCCCTTACAACGTGAGTGTTTTGAACGCCGCTTGTGCATCCTTCGCCTTGGAGCACCGAGCCGTGTTTGAGGCACAGGCCACAGAGATCATGGCTGAGCGTGAACGGCTCTTTCAATCCCTTCAAGCCTTGCCAGGGCTCACGCCCTACCCAAGTCAAGCCAACATGATGCTGGTCAGAATCGCCTTTGAAACCTCCCTCTCGCCAGATGCGATGGCGCTGAGCGTTTTTGAGGACTTGAAAGACAGAGGCATTTTGGTCAAAAACGTCTCCAAAATGCATCCTGTTTTAAGCGCTTGTTTGCGAGTGACCGTGGGCACGCCTCGCGAGAACGACGCCTTGATCAAAGCGTTGTCCAGCATCGCCCAGGCGCATGCTTAGAAAAAAGTATGCGCTTCTTGCCCAGACTGCTTTAAAATAAACACCCATGAGCACCAACAGAACAGCGCAAGTCACGCGCCAAACGGCCGAGACCTTGATTGACGTGAAGATCAATTTGGACGGCACGGGCGTGTCCAATTTGAACACGGGTATTGGCTTTTTTGATCACATGCTCGATCAAATTGCACGCCACGGGCTGATTGACTTGGACATTCAAGCGCAAGGGGATTTGCACATCGATGGTCACCACACGGTGGAAGATGTGGGCATCACCTTAGGACAAGCGTTTTCTAAAGCCTTGGTGGACAAACGTGGGATCAGGCGCTATGGACATGCCTATGTGCCTTTGGACGAGGCCTTGAGTCGCGTGGTGGTTGATTTCTCAGGTCGTCCAGGACTGGTGATGGATGTGCCTTTCAAGAGTTCGGTGATTGGCGCCTTTGATACGCAATTGACCTACGAGTTCTTTCAAGGTTTTGTGAACCACGCCTTTGTCACCTTGCACATCGATAATTTAAAGGGTGAGAACGCGCACCATCAAGCGGAGACGGTTTTTAAAGCCTTTGGGCGCGCTGTGCGCGCGGCTTTGGAGCTCGATCCTCGTGCGCCCTTGTTGATGCCTTCCACCAAAGGCTCGCTTTAAAGACCCCTCCCATGATGCGACAAAGTGCCTGGGGTGATTCCATCAAATCCTCTAGCAAAGGACATGACAAGCACCACGGCTTGAGCGCCGATGTTTTTTTGCTCGCCACACCAGCCTTCATGAGTTGCTTGGATGCCTAAAGTCATTGTCATCGATTACGGAATGGGCAACTTGCGCTCGGTGGAGCAAGCCATCAAGCATGTGGCAAGCCCCTTGGGCTATGAGGTGAGCATCACGCACGAGCCTGAGCTCGTGAGAGCGGCCGATCGCTTGGTCTTGCCTGGCCAAGGGGCCATGCCCGACTGCATGCGTCAACTGAAGGGTTCAGGCCTCTTGGAGGCCCTCCTAGAGAGCGCCAAGAACAAACCGCTCTTTGGTGTCTGTGTGGGCATGCAAATGCTTTTGGATGTGAGCTTTGAAAGCGACAACGAAGTCCCAACACCCTGCCTAGGTCTCATGCACGGTGAGGTCAAACGGTTTGAGCTTGAGGGTCGTCATCAAGCGGATGGTTCGCGCTTTAAGGTGCCGCAAATGGGTTGGAATCAGGTGAGACAAGTGGGCGCTCATCCCTTGTGGGCAGGCATTGCACAAAACAGTTACTTCTATTTTGTGCACAGTTATTACGCTCAACCGTCCGATGCGCACCACACTGTAGGTGAAACCGAGTACGGTGAACGCTTTACCTCGGCCATCGCGCGCGATAATATTTTCGCAACCCAGTTCCATCCTGAAAAAAGCGCTGACAAGGGTTTGGCGCTTTATCGAAACTTTTTGTCCTGGAATCCATGAGTCTCGCTATGTTTTTATCTGGTCTGTCTTTCCCACTGGCGTACAGGTTCGGGTTTTGACATCTCTGCACCTCAAGCACACTTTTAACCATGTTATTGATCCCCGCCATTGATTTAAAAGACGGTCATTGTGTTCGCCTCAAACAAGGCGACATGGACCAATCCACCACCTTCTCCGAAGATCCTGCGCAAATGGCGCTCAAGTGGGTGGACCAAGGTGCCAGACGCTTGCACTTGGTGGATTTGAACGGTGCCTTTGCCGGCAAACCACAAAACTACAACGCCATTCGCTCGATCCTCAAAGCCGTTGGGGAGGACACGCCAGTTCAACTCGGCGGAGGCATTCGTGACTTGGACACCATTGAGAAATACATCGATGGCGGTATTCGCTACATCATCATCGGCACGGCGGCGGTCAAGAACCCCGGGTTTTTAAAGGACGCGTGCTCGGCCTTTGGCGGGCACATCATCGTGGGGCTCGATGCCAAGGATGGCAAGGTGGCCACCGACGGTTGGAGCAAATTGACGGGGCACGAGGTGGTTGACTTGGGCAAGAAGTTTGAAGACTACGGGGTCGAGTCGATCATCTACACCGACATTGGTCGTGACGGCATGCTCTCTGGCATCAACGTCGAGGCCACGGTTCGACTCGCGCAAGCTTTGAGCATTCCAGTGATCGCCTCAGGCGGCTTGTCGAACATGGCCGACATCGAACACTTGTGCGCCGTTCAAGAGGAGGGCATCGAGGGCGTGATTTGTGGTCGGGCGATTTATTCGGGGGACTTGGATTTTGCGCAAGCTCAAGCTCGCGCCGATGAATTGGACGATCTTTGATGCTGGCCAAGCGCATCATCCCTTGTTTGGACGTGACAGCGGGTCGGGTGGTCAAAGGCGTGAATTTTTTGTCCTTGCGAGACGCGGGTGACCCGGTGGAAATTGCAGCTCGCTACAACGAGCAAGGGGCCGATGAGCTGACGTTTTTGGACATCACCGCTACCAGCGATGAGCGTGAGATGATTTTGCACATCATCGAGGCGGTGGCGTCCGAGGTCTTCATCCCCTTGACCGTCGGGGGCGGGGTCAGAACCGTCGAAGACGTGAGGCGCCTCTTGAATGCGGGGGCCGACAAAACCAGTTTCAATTCGGCAGCCATTGCCAATCCGCAAGTCATCCGGGATGCGTCACGCAAGTATGGCGCTCAATGCATTGTGGTGGCCATCGATGCCAAAAAAAGAAGCCTTCAAGAGGAATCCCGAACAGGTCCTGATGGCGCTGCCATGGGGCCTGGCTGGGATGTTTACAGCCATGGGGGACGCAAATCGGCGGGCCTAGATGCTGTTCAATGGGCCCAACAAATGGCGTCTTTTGGGGCGGGTGAGATTTTGCTCACCTCCATGGACCGCGATGGGACCAAGTCGGGCTTTGATCTGGCCTTGACCAAAGCGGTGTCCGAGGCGGTTGGCATCCCGGTGATTGCCTCTGGGGGCGTGGGCACCTTGGAGCACTTGGCCGATGGCATCCAAATCGGACAAGCCGATGCGGTCTTGGCGGCCAGCATTTTTCATTACGGTGAGTTCACCATTCAAGAAGCCAAGGCCTGTTTGAAGGCCAGGGGCATCGCGACCCGGTCTTGAATTTTTTTCTTATTCTTTGAGGTCCATGCACCATGTCTACTGATTGGTTGGAGCGAGTGCGCTTTGATGCACAAGGTCTTTTGCCCGTGATTGCGCAAGAGGCGAGCACCAAGGACGTGTTGATGTTTGCTTGGATGAACAGGGAGGCTTTAAGCAAGACGCTTGAAAGCGGACAAGCGGTCTACTTCAGTCGCTCAAGAAACCGGCTTTGGTACAAAGGCGAAGAGTCCGGCCATGTTCAGCGGGTTTTGGAGATGAGGCTCGATTGCGACCAAGATGTGCTGCT
>CAIMNS010000265.1 GCA_903842945.1 uncultured Burkholderiales bacterium | reverse complement strand
TGACCAATTGCAAAAGCTGGAGGAAAAAGTGTGGCACCAGGATGAACGCCGGCTCCAGGTTTTCGTAAGCTATCTTGTTCAAAAGCATGAGCAAATGCTCCGTTAACTAAAGCAGCAAAAGGAGCTTGTAAACGGATATTACTAGATCCTAAAACTTGAGATTTACCACCGCTGCCGTATGATTTAGCGTAGGTAGCAATTTTTTGACTCCAAGGAAATTGAGAACCAAAAATACTTACGCCAATGGTGTCAATGATACAGAATTTAGCAGTATTTATTACATCTTTTGGGATATCGTTCAACTTGAGGGATACGGCAAAATCACTTAAAATTTCACTCTGAGATTTCAAGGTCATAAATTCAACGGGTAGAAGTTATTAGGATCATATGTCAATTCTAAAAAAATTATTTCTTCAAATATGAAAAATATCAATTGGGCCTACTAATTTGTCGTCGATCAATATAATTTTCTTTTGAGAAATTTTGATCTGATCGTTAATATTGATAAGCTGAAACTCATAAAATCCTCCGCGATTTTGAGATTCTCGCAGACCATAAGAGTGAACCAACCAATTTGATTTGACATCTGCTTGGAGTGGAGTAATTGTGTCAATTCTAATATTTGTAATGAGGTGAGTTGTTCGATCCATTGGTAAAGATGCAAAAGAATCACCAGTCTCAATTCTGTAGACGCGATCTAATAAGTGCTGTTTACCCTTTAGGTACAGTAAGTTCAACTCCTCTTCAGGATGAGATGTATAAGTATTTTCATTGATCCATGATGGTGCCCAAAAGATGCAATCATCACAATACAAGTCTAACCATTTAGTCCAGTTTTTGTCATCTAGGTATTGCGCTTCTTTATAAATAAATTCAGAAACTTTCTCGTAAGTAAAAATATTCATGGTTTATCTTTTATCAATCATTGCCTGCCAAACACGATAAAAACCCTTGTAGATAGACTCATGGTCCCAGTTTCTAGTAGTAATTTCAGGAGGAGTATCGCCAAGCGGATATTCTTCACCATCAAAACCCTTTAGAGTTGCAGTTTCTCCGCGAGCAAAATAGTTCCATCTTGAATTTGTAGCTTGACTGCCAGAGTGGACTGCTTCAAGTGCCGCCAAATCGTCTGATGTTGCCATGCCTGATGTCAAATAAAAGTCCTCAAACTTTCGAATTCGTGCTGATCTAGCCTCTTTAGGTTCACCTACAGGTGCTATACATCTAACAGTTACATCACATTGATTAGGAGAAATAGGACGCATGGTACGTATTTGTGTCGAGGGGTTATCCATGATGAATACGTTTGGAAATAGGTATAAGTTTCTCGTTCGGTGAAGCATCCAATGAGCTTGTGAAATTGAGTAAGAAGTTTCAATTCGCTCCTTTTCAGCCCAAATAGGATGTGCAGTTGGTTTAGAGCGATCTGTCCAAATACCCATATGACCATTTCCAAAACCATAGGACCCAGAACGAACTTGGCCAGTTATACGTCCTGCTTCAGTTTCCTTTAAGCCATTTAAATTTAATTTTGCCTCTCTATTTGCAATAGTGTTGGCAAAGACTTTATGAACTGTAGATACATGATATCCATCTACACCATTTTCTGCTTGTAATTTCCAGTTGCCATAAAGTCTATAGGTAGATTGACCGTTAAGGATCTCAAGACCTTTTGGTGATTGATCAACTAGGCAATCAATCCAAGCTTTTGTTCCTTTGAGCCAATCCTCAAGTTCAGGAACCTTGGATTCAAGACTCGCAAAAATGAAACCTCTGTAAACTGAGAGCCTAGACACTGGCGTCAAAGAGGATTTATTCTTTATTTCTGGATCAATGTAAGCGCCCGTATCTTCATTTTTAATTACAAGGCACTTCCCATCAGAGTTAAATGTCCAGCCATGAAAACGACACCTGAAAGCTTTTGAGTTTCCAGATTCGACTGGAACCAAAGTTGCTCCTCTGTGGGAGCAAGCATTGAGAAATGCATTGATTGAGCCGTCACTTTTTCTAAGTACAAATATGGGCTGATGACCAATTTGGGTGCTAAAGTAGTCACCTGCATTTTTTATCTGTGATTCGTGAGCGATGTAATTCCAAGTTGATTCAAAGATATTTTTAATCTCTAAATCAAAAATATCTTGATTTGTGTAGATAGAACGATCAACCAAAAATTTTGATTCTTCGTTAATTATCATGCCATTGATTTTTTCTGGAGTCATTTTCGCCTTAATTAAGGGATATGTTTCTTTTGCTAATTAAGTCACCCATTTTTTCATTTGTAGATCGAATAATAGATGAAAATTCTGTTGGTGAATTCATTACTACTTCTGCTCCCAAATCTTTAAAACGGCTCATTACCTCAGGTGAGCGTATTGCTTTTGAAAATTCGTCGTGTATTTTTTGGGTTATTTGTACAGGTGTGTTAGCTGGTAAAAACAAGCCAGCCCAGGTGTAAGCATTGAAGTCGGAGTAGCCCATCTCCAAAAATGTTTTAATATTTGGTAATAGTGAAATACGTTTATCACTTGAAATTGCTAATGCTTTTATCGAATTAGACCGAACCTGAGTATTGGCAAGTGTCACTGAAATAAGCATTGCTTCAACTTGTCCGCCAATAAGGTCCGTTAAAGCGGGACTTCCTCCTTTATAGGGAACATGTATCATATCAACATTAGAAATACTTTTAAAATACTCCATGTATAAGTGATTGCTTGTTCCAGTGCCTGGACTTGCATACGCAAATTTACCTTGCTTAGATTGTGCGTACTTGATTAATTCACTTAAATTAGTTGCTGGCACGTTGATGTTGACAACCAATGCTAGAGGTACTCTTGCTAAAAGAGAAACCGGCTGAATATCTTTAAAAATATCATAGCTAAGATTTTTATAGATATATGGATTTACCGGAACGCTATCAACTCCAATCATCATGTTATATCCATCGGGTGGTGATTTAGCAATTTGAGCCTCGGCAATTGTTCCGCCTGCTCCCCCTTTATTTTCAATCAGGACAGACTGACCAAAGCCGTCAGCTAGTTTGGGTTGAAGCGCACGAATAATCGTGTCAGCAAGTCCACCGGGTGCAAAGCCAACCACGATTTTGATAGGTTTATCTGGGTAAATCTGTGCAAATGTTGCAGGATGGATTGATAAGAAAAAAAGGTAGTAAATTAAAAAAGTAAATTTAGATTTAATTCTCATTGGATTCATATTGTTTTAAAAAATAGGTAATTTAGGGATATCCATTACAAAACTGTAGTTGGGAAAAGAAAACTCTTAATATAAATGCCTCAATTCTCCATCATAGTGATTGTATATATTTTAAGGTTAGGGAATTGCCCAATATCAAGGGGAGGTAAATCATGTAATTCTCTTTCCATATTTCTAATCGAGTAGCAACTCGATTAATCTGCATCTGATCATTAATTGGAAAAATTGTGAATTTACTGAAGCCCATAAAACTTGTTAATACTTTTGTTCTTGGTTCGTTGTTCTTTTTTCAGGTATTAAATGCCCAAAATATATATCCTAATAAACCTATAAGATTGGTCGTAGATAGTGTACCTGGAGGCACAACAGATTTGCTAGGAAGAATAGCAGCGGATGGGATGGCTCAGCAATTTGGAACATCCATTGTTGTAGATAATAAAGCAGGTGCTACTGGTAATTTGGCCATGGACTATGTGATGAAGTCAAACCCTGATGGATATACTTTATTAATTTGTGCAAATGGAAATTTATTGATCAAACCATTTCTAGAAATTGGTTCAAACTTCAATCCCGTAATGGATATTTTACCTGTATTCAATACAGCTGAATTACCTCACTTGATTGTTATTCCAGCATCATTATCGATAAAAGATTTAAATGGCTTTATTGCTTTTGCAAAAGCTAATTCGGGTAAGATTTTTTATGGCTCAGCTGGTATTGGTAGCCAGCCGCACATCTCGGGTAGCCAATTTAGTCGTGTTATTGATATCAAGTCAGAGCATGTTCCCTACAAGGGTATGGGTTCAGCCATGACAGACATCTTAGCAGGAAGACTCCAATTTATGTCTGCTGCGTATGGAACAGTAAGACCTTATGTTAAATCGGGTGATCTTAAGCCTCTGGCCGTTGGATCTAAGAAGCGGATATCAGCGTTGCCAGATATTCCCACAGCTTCAGAAGTAGGTTTTCCTAACTGGGAGATGAGTGCGTGGTTTGGAATTTTTGCTCCCAAAGGGACCAACTATGAAATACTTAAGATGTTAAACGAGAGATTACAAATTGTATTTGATGATCCTAAAATTAAATTAAAAATGAATGAAATAGGGGCCGAATCTGTAGGTGGCTCGATATCAACTTTTTCAGATCGTATTAAATCTGACTATAAAATATATGGACAAGTCATTAAAGAATCTGGCATCACTTTCAATTAAATGTAATTAGATAATTTATAAAATGGGGTAATCATGGAAGCAAAAGAGTTAAAAAAAAATAATCAAAATGAAACGTCAGTTTATTCAGGGATAAAGTCCAGGTTTTTATCACACGGCACTTTAGGTTCAAAAGATATAGATGAAACCAGAAAATTCTACGAAGAATTTTTGGGGCTAAACGTTGTTAGAACAAGTCCTATATCAATGATGATTCAATTAGGTGGTAATCATGTTTATGCAGTAGTTAAAACACCCAATAAAGAAAAAATGCCAAGGTGCTATCACAATGGTTTAGACGTCTTAACGGATCAAGATGTGGATGAGTCATATCAATTGTGTTTAGAACATGCTGAAAAATGGGGTTTGTACGATATTGCTAAACCAAGTGAAAGGCATGGGACCTATAGCTTTTTATTCTGGGATCGGGATGACAATGCTTGGGAAATTCTCTCCAATCCAGAAGGCGGCTACGATTGGATATTTGAGCAAGGTGATCTAGAGGGTAAGGGACACTTTACCTCTGGTTTTAGACATAAGAGACCAGATAAGGTTTAAATAATAATTTTTCTGAATTAATTTTTTATATTATGTTGAATTTCCGCGTATTGGCATTGCTACTAATTATTTTTTGTCAGCAGGCTTTTTCTCAAAATTACCCATTTAAGCCAATTCGGCTTATTGTTCCATACCCCCCTGGCGGATCGGTTGATTTAGTTGGGAGAACACTTGCAAGAAAAATGACCGAATTATTAGGTCAACCGGTAGTGATTGATAACAAGGGAGGTGCTGGCGCTCGGCTGGGAGTTGAATTGGCGTCAAAGTCAAATCCTGACGGATATACATTGGTTGTTGCAACTGTAACTTCAATGAGCATGGCGATCAATATGTTCCCTAAACTTCCTTATGATCCTATTAAATCATTTGCTCCAATTAGCTTATTGACGAAAGCACCTGGATTGATCACAGTCAATGAAACACTTTCAGTTAAAAATTTAAAAGAATTTATAGATCTGCTTAAAAGTAAACCTGGTCAAATCAATTACTCTTCGTTAGGGAGTGGATCTATTCAGCACTTTACTGGAGAATATTTTCAATCCATGACTGGAACGCAAATGCTGCACGTCCCATATCAAGGTGCCGGTCCTGAGCTGATTGCAATATTAGCTAATCAGGTACAAGTTGGGTTTGAGGTTTTATCTTCTTTCCAATTGCAAAATTATCAAAATGGAAAACTGAAAGCCCTTGCAATTGCTTCAAAAGACAGAATTGTTTCACTCCCTAATGTACCAACTGCAGCTGAAGCTGGGTTACCTGGGTTTGAATTCAGTTCTTGGTTCAGTCTAATGGCTCCAGCTGGGACACCTCCCCAAATCATCAAAAGATTAAATGAAGAAACAAGAAAGGCGTTACTTGATAAAGATGTGCTGGAGGTGATAGGTATGCAGGGGCAGGAGCCCTCTGGAAACTCACCAGAAGAAATGGCCACATTTCTTGAGGCAGATATTGCGAAGTGGTCTAAAGTAATGAAGTCTACTAACTTCAAAATTGAATGACAAGTCGTGTATAAGCTAGAGTATTTCTTCCGTGCATAAAATGGAGGTGGATTGACTTGAGGCCGACGTACCACCATTTCCGTTTATCAGTGCAGTCTTTGCATTGACTATTTGCCGATCTGAGCACTCCCCTCTAAGCTGCCTAACAGCTTCTATCGTAGCAAAGGCACCATACATGTTCGGATGAACGCAAGAAAGACCTCCACCATTTGTATTAACTGGTAATTGGCCCCCAGGTGCTATAGCACCATCATCTACAAACTCACCACCTTCACCCTTTTTGCAAAAACCAAGATCCTCGAGTGCAAGGATCGTGTTGATCGTAAAAGCGTCATAAACCTGAACAACATCAATCTCTTTGTGATTAATTTTTGCCGCACGAAAAGCCCTTTGGCCTGAATCTTTGGAAGGTGTGACAGTAAGATCTTTCATATTGGTGACAGATCGATGCCAAACGGCAGTTTCATTGGATAAGATAAAAATAGGCTTTTTCTTTAAATCTCTAGCTTTCTCTGAAAGTGTCATGATGTATGCACCAGCTCCATCAGTCACTTGACAGCAGTCATAAATGGTAAATGGATCACTGATCATACGTGCGCTTAGTATAGTTTCTAAATCAAGCGGTTCGCGACAAAAGGCCTCAGGATTTAATTGTGCCCACTTTCTAGCGGCAAGGGCCACTTCAGCTAATTGCTTCCTGGTTGTGCCATATTCGTGCATATGACGCGCTGCAATCAGCGCATAAGAAGAAGGGGGATCAAAGGGGTGGTAGGGGTCTTCAAAAATACTTGGATCTAATGAATTCCTTGCTTTAGAGCGCTCTTTCCGTCCAAACTTTGAAGTTCTTTGATTGCTTCCATAGCACACCAAAACTGCTGAACATTGTCCGCTTAAAAGAGCCAACATTGCTGGTTTTTGGTGGGCAATAAATGAAGAACCTCCAATGTTGGTGCCTTCAACAAATGTTGGGCGTATTCCTAAATATTCAGTAACATTTAAAGGCCACATCGCAATGTTTAAATTTGCGGTGCATAAGCCATCAATGTCTTTTATTTCCAAGCCAGCATCTTCTAGTGCAACTTTAGTGGCCAATCCTAAAAGTTCAAGTTCACTCATTCCAGGAGCTTCACCACAACCAGCTGTTCCAATACCAACAATAGCGGTTTTACCGCGAGTTACGATGTGATTCATTTTGTAGGAACAGATTTAAAGACTACTTTTTTTAAGCCGTTGATGGTTTCAATTTTTAAATGGACTATTTGACCAATGTAAACATCGCTTGGTTGAATGTCAATCACGTTTCCCATCAATCGAATGCCCTCTTCTAGATCGACAAGGCAAACGTTATAGTCTCCTCCGGCGTCGATTTTCCTACGAACCGTTGTGGTTGAATAAACGATGCCTCTTCCACAAACCTCTTCCCACCCAAGAGACGCTCCAGTGCAAGTGATACAAAATGATCTTGGAAAGAATTGATTGGTAAAACAATCGTTGCATTTTTGAATCAAGAATTTGCCGGATTCAATTGCTTGATGATGGTATTCGGTAGGACCGATTGATGTTGAAATTTGATGATTCATTAAAATACTAAAATTAGACATGTATAAACATCATACGATTATCTCTAAAAACTAAATTTCAAGTTATATTGTTTGAAGAGATTGAATAATAATATTTATGAGTTTGGTTTAATCTTAGGCCTTATAGAGGGTTATCCATAGGTATTAATTCACTTAAGAATACATGTTTGCAAACTAAAATATTGATATTCATAACCTTTAACACTTATTCAGGACAGTTGTATGTGTTTATTTTTTAAGATCAAACAATTCTATATCCTAATTATGTTGGGATTTTTATCAGTCAGTATCAATGCGCAGAATATAAGCGAACCTTTGGGGGGCTCGGAAAGTGGTAAGGAACTGGTATTACAAAAGTGTGTTCAGTGCCATACAGATTCTATTTGGCGCGATCACAAGCAAGATACGCGTGCATGGGAAGCTACGTTATATCGAATGATGGGAAGAGGTGCGATATGGACGCAGGAAGAAATTAAGTCCATGTCAGGTTTTCTTGCTGATAATTTCGGCAACCAATCTGCTAAGTTAAAAATTAAATAATTGACAGAAATATTTTTGGAGTTTCGCTATGCGTGATGTCGTAACCAGGTATTTGACCAATACTATTTCAAGGCGTGGGTTTTTAGATAATCTAAAATTGGCAGGTATGACTGTTACTGCAGCTGAGGGTGTTTTGTCTTCATTAAGTGTTGCAGCTCAAAATACAACATCTTCATCTAATTCGACTGCAAATGAAGTACCGCCTGTAAAGACGTTTCAAGGCTCTGGTGGCGCATGTTTTGCAGAGCAACTCATGGCATGTGGTGTTAAATATGTATTTGGTAATTCTGCGAGTGAAGATGCGCAATTTTATGATGCATTGGTAGATAGACCTCAGCTCAATTACATTCTTACACCTCACGAAGGACCAGGAGCAGCAATGGCTGCTGGTTATATCAAAGCATCCCAAGAGCCTGCTGTCGTCATGCAAGCTGGAGCAGTAGGTCTAATGAATGCGATGGGTCAAGTTTTTAATGCTTATAAAGAACAAACACCGTTGGTGATCTACTCTTATAGAACGGATCAATCTAAGAGAGCGGGTAGAGACGGTTTTGAAGAAATTGCAAATCAAGAACAAGTTTTACAACCTCTTACCAAATATTCATGGATGGCTCGTGGTCCATCAATGATTGCAGAAACAACTAGACACGCGTTTAAATCAGCTTGGACGCCACCCCATGGCCCAGCCTATCTGACCTGGCATTCCGACTATACAGATGAGAAAACCAGAACAGAAATAATTCAACAAACTCATTTCGATACTCGAATGCGGGTAAGACCCAACCCTATCGAAATTGAGCGTGCTGCAAGAATGCTTTTAGAAGCCAAGATGCCTGTGTTGATTGTTGGAGATGAAATATACAAGGCAAAGGCTGTTGCAAAAGCTGTTAAGTTGGCTGAAATGTTAGGTATGCCGGTCACCCAAATGCGTCAGATGTGGGTTAATTTTCCAGAAGCTCACCCACTTTGGGTAGGCAATGCCCCAGCAGGAACTTTGGCTAGCATTACTTGGCCTAAAAACTTTGATTTGGCAATAAACATAGGTAACAAGATGCAACACAATGGGATCCAGCCTATTGTTTCGAGAAATGTAAAGTTCATTGATATGCGAATCGATTATCAGAACATGGGCAAGGTGATGTCTACCGATGTTCCTTTGGTTGGTGATGTTGCTTTAGGACTTGATGATCTCATCGTTGCATTAGAACAATTGATGAACTCGAAAAGCAAAGAAATAGCAATTCAGCGAACTCTTGAAGTCAAAAAGTATACGGATCGAGCAAGACAAATATTTACAGGTATTGTTAACAACCCCGAGTGGAACAATTCACCGCTTATAGCTGACAGAGTGACATGGGAAGTTGCACAATTTGCTGATAAAGATGCCATCATTGTCCATGAGGCGGGCTCGGTTGCCATGCACTCCTTTAATTTTAATCCTGTAGGAGGAAGAGAACTATTTTTCTACTATGGAGGACATTTGGGCTCAGGAGTTGGAACCTCCGCTGGTGTGAAATTAGCAAGACCTCATCAACAAGTGATTTGTTTGGTTGGGGATGGATCCTTTCTCTTTGGCCCCCACGCTTTGTGGAACATGGCTAGGCTAGAGCTTCCAGTCATCACTATTGTGTATAACAATCACGCCTACGGTGGACCACATAATCGCGCAATTGCTAACGTTCCGTCAGGTCGTATGGTTGAAACTGGTCAATTCGTTGCAAGCTACTTAGGCAATCCAGATATGAACATGGCCCATATCGCAAATGGCTTTGGTGTTAAGGCTGAAGTTGTAAGTAACGCTCAGGAATTGAAACAGGCTCTTTCACGGGCCAAGATAGCCACGATGGAAGGCAAGCCTTATCTGATTGACGTGCAAGTTGTTCGTCGTGGTGTGGGTTGGACGGATCACCCTTGGACACCCAATATAAAAGGAAGTAAGCAAAAGGCTAAAAAAACGGTATGATTTTTCAGATCTTCTTTTATATTCTTATATTGTTTTTTTCATCTTTGGGGATTGCTGATGATGTTGCAATTGGAAATGAAATTTATCATGAGAATTGCAGTGCGTGTCATGGCAAAGAAATGCTTAAACCAGGTCTTGCGTTTGATTTGAAAAAATTTCCAAAAGAGGATTTTCAGCGCTTTCGAAACTCAGTACTTAATGGTAAAGGAAGTGGCATGCCCGCATGGAGTGTAAAGTTGTCAGAAGAAGATATCAAGTTACTTTGGCTTTATGTCAAAACTGCATCCGATATTTAACTGAATATCAGAGCCAACATAGCTGCATCGTCAATTAAGTTAACTGTTGCATAGTTTGCAAGTTTGTAAAGTAAAAATTCACCGCGCAATAAAAAACCCATCGATGTATGTTCGATCATATCGGTTTGAGATAGTCCCATTGATTATTTTCGACCTTTACCTCTAGAGCCTGTGAATGGTTTATGATTTCCATGATTTAAATAAAATCGACCGGGCAATCGTTGATAATAACCACCGCTATAAAAAACAGGAAATCCAATAAAAAAACCGTTGAAAGAAGTTGGATACGGATTGACCAATGAAGGGGCTACTACATAGACTTCGTTATTTGAATACATTGGGCTGCCTGGCGCATTGATAATATTGGCGGTCTCACCTTGAAGCAAGGGAGTAGAAGCTTGTATCAGTAAATTCGCTCCGGGATCAAAAGGGAGTTGAGTTGAGTAAGTTTGATCTTTGTATTCAAAAATTACTTGATATTCCTGAGCGCTATCATTGCTTTTGTCACTTGGTTTGAGGTCTGTATCACTGCTAATTTTTTCTTCAGTGATTGTTGAAGTAGATTTTTTGACTGGGATAACTTTGACTACATTGACCAAAACTGGAGCAGTAGAACTTTGCCGGTTATGGCTAATAGTATTTAAACTTTGTTGAGATAAATTATCTAAATGAGAACAACTTGACAAAGTGAAAGAACATAAAGCGCAAGTCCATAGCGTGTATGAGCAAGAGAAGAATTTATTCATTTTTAAATGAAGGGATGCGTTTGTTGATAAAAGCATCCATCCCCTCTTTTTGATCATACGTTGCAAACAATGAATGAAAGAGCCGCCTTTCGTACATGACACCTTCAGACAAGTTGCTTTCAAAAGATCTTTGTACAGACTCTTTGGCGGCTAACACAGCTAGTCTTGGATATTCGCATATTGTCATGGCTGCTGAAATTGTTTCATCCATTAATTTTTCTAAGGGAACGACCCTTGAAACCAAACCTGATTGCTCAGCCTCTTGAGCATTCATCATTCTTGCTGTCAAGATCATGTCCATAGCTTTAGATTTACCCACAGATCTAGGCAATCTTTGGGTGCCTCCTGCACCAGGAATTATGCCTAACTTAATTTCTGGCTGACCAAATTTGGCATTATCTGCAGCAATGATAAAGTCGCACATCATTGCCAACTCACAACCTCCGCCAAGAGCAAACCCACTGACTGCTGCGATCACTG
Organism: uncultured Burkholderiales bacterium; assembly: GCA_903842945.1. Taxonomy (GTDB): domain Bacteria; phylum Pseudomonadota; class Gammaproteobacteria; order Burkholderiales; family Burkholderiaceae_C; genus Limnohabitans. The sequence goes on along the minus strand of CAIMNS010000265.1, from coordinate 14,226 downwards.
GTTTTCTGATGCGTCGAATAACTTCCCAATCTTTGGTAATAAAATCTGATGTATAAACATCAGCAAAGGAATAGTTGGCCATAGCAGAAATATCAGCACCTGCGGCAAATGCTTTTTCATTTCCTGTGATGATCATGCAACCAATATGAGAGTCTGCATCATATTCTTTTAAGGCCTGACCTAATTCAATCATCAAACCTGTATTGAGCGCATTCAATTGTTTGGGGCGATCAAGGGTGATGACACCGACTTGATCGTGTTCAATTCTGGTTTTAATAAGTTCATAGGTCAATTTGATTGCTCCAAAATAATGTATGCTAAGTCAATTGAGTTAACCACTTTGATACTTTGCTGGAATCGGATTGAATTAAGCGTAGTGTTTTGTTGTTGTACATGTCTTTTAAATCAATCTTAATTTGAGTCATTTTTTTATCTCTGCTAATCAGAGCATTGATAAAGCGGTGCTCACCAGCATAAAGTTGTATGTCATCTAGTTTATTAATTCTCCAGGATTGAGATTGCCCACCTTTCTTACGTGAAATCACCTCAATTGCAAGCCATTCATCCCCCTCGCATAAACCAGCCTTTTGGGCGATACCGCCATCTAGAACTTGCTTGACGATAAGATTAGGGCCATTAGATTCAGCAATCCTTAATCCTAGTTTTTGGGCCCATTGTGATGGCTCAAATTTAGCCTCGACTCCAAAGTTGCTTAAGAGTTCTAGGGTGGGTAGTTCCCTTGTACTGTGAACCCAATCATTTATTTTCTGATTCAAATTAACCTGGGTCAAGTCTTTGATAGCTTTCAATAGATTCATTTCTGACATCAGACCATCTTCACAGTCTACCCACAATTTTCTCATTACATCGTCGAGGGTAAAAAATGATTTTATTTTTTCATAAGAATGATCTTTAGCGACAGTGATTTGCCTTAGCGTTAAATCCAAGCAAAGTGCTATCAACGCACCTTTCGTGTAATAACTCACTGTGATGTTGGCTGTGTTGGGTTGAGGCCTATAGTATTTGGTCCATGCTTCAAACGAGGCTTGAGCAGCAGAGTGTATGTTACGTCCTGGGGTTTGTAAAACTTGGTTTATCGTTTTTGAAAGTATTTTCAAATAATCAGAAATTTCTATTAGGCCGCATCTGACAAGAATTAAATCATCAAAATAACTTGTGAAGCCTTCGAAAAACCATAAGAGTTCAGTGTAGTTTTCTTGCGTAAGATCTAAAGAATTGAACTCAACGGGTCTGAGTCGTTTAATGTTCCAAGTATGAAAATACTCGTGAGAAAATAAACCAAGAAGTTGAATGTAGCCGTCAGTGGGTTTGCCTTGATTTAATCGAGGTAAGTCTGATCTATTGGCAATTAAAGCGGTGCTATTTTTATGCTCAAGACCTCCATAACCATCACTTACAGCCCAAAGTATAAACAGATAATTTTCAATGACTGGTTTTTTCTTCCCATGCCAAAAATGTATTTGATATTCGCAAATTTTTTTAACATCATCCAGCAGTCTTGTACCATCAAATGTGATGGGAGCTCCGGTGACTACAATGCGGTGTTTGACACCACATGCAATAAATTGACCAGTCCAAAAGTCACCCATTTCAACAGGACAATCGATCAATTCTTGATAGCTTTCAGCTTCAAAAATCCCAAAGCCCTTGAGGTCAACTTTTGATGAGACTAGCGATGTTGCGAGTTTCCACTTTGTATTAAAAGACGGTTTCTTGATTGCAACCGTGTGCTTTTCACTTTCAAAACCATCTGCACTTAGAAAAACACTGCTGCCATTAAAAAAGCACCGATCAAGGTCAAGCCAAGCTGTTCTGACGGATGCGTCTCTTGCAAATATAAGGTAACTTATTTTTAATTCGTGATCTTCATGACAGTCGATTGACCAAGTATTTTTTGTCAATTGTTTTATTTTTTTCGATCGTCCATTTTGTTTTGCTGATATTTTGATAATATCTTTTGAAAATTCTCTTATCAAATAGCTTCCTGGTATCCAAGACGGTAGTCGTACTGTTTGTTGCCCTTTAGGTTTAAGAAGCGAAGCCGTCACTTCGATGATGTGATCTTTTGCTTGCTCAATATTGATGTCGTAGTGAATTGGGCCCATATTATGAAAACGAATTAATTGGTTTGCTTTTTAAGTGGCAGCTGCTGCAATGAAGCATGAAATGCTTGAAATAAGGGTTAATCTAAAGCGTAAAGTTAGCCAATGCTTGATTCCGGCATGAGGATAAAATTTCCGGTCGATCAAATAAGATGCTATGAGCAAGAAACCAAGAAAAGGCAAGCCTGAAAAAGCTGGCATAAGAACAGCTAGCCAAGAAAGCAATGATAAACTGATTCCCCATATGAGATGCTGTCTTTGGTATTCAGTACTTTTAATAAAAGCAATGCCCCAATGTATGCCTCCTAAAAACGAGACAATGACTGCGCCGTAAGCTGCTAAAGCAATAGATACAAAGGGATGCAATTCCTCGTCAACCAACCACAAAAGAATTGCTAAAAAGATAAAGGGCAGTCCTCCCGCATAGGCAAGTCTTTCTAAGAGCTCTTCGTTGTGAAAATTTGCAGTGCTTGAGGCGGGATGATTCATTGAATTGAAGTATGTACTTTGAATGGGTTGATTGTCATTTCTAGTCGATTTGAAATTAAAATTTACCTTCGGTCAATAATTTCTCAAGTTGTGCTGTATTGATGGCTCCTGGCACCCTTGTGCCGTCTGATGTCACGATGGTTGGCGTGCCATTGATTTTGCGTTTTCTTCCATACTCAACTGTTCTGGTCAACGCTTGAGTATCACAATTGTTAAAGGACATAGTGGGGATGATTTCTCTTTGCATCCAATCTTTCCAGGCTTTTGCTTGATCTTTCGAACACCAAATCTTTTTAGATTTGTCAATAGAATCTTGTCCTAGAACGGGATAAAGAAATAAATGTATGGTTAAGTTTTCTACTTTTTGTAAATCTTTTTCAAATCTTTTACAGTAGCCACAATTGGGATCTTCAAAAACTGCGATATGTCTTTTGCCATTGCCTTGGACGATCTTGATTGAGTCTTTGAAGGGAAGAGTTTGAAAATCAATGGCTGTTAACTTTTCGATTCTTTCTTCAGTGATGTTTTTTCTTGTTCTTGTGTCGATGAGTTGACCTTGAATTAAGAAATTTGCATCTGCGTCGCTGTAATAAATTTCATCTCCATCGACCCTGATCTCATAAAGACCGTTCATAGGCGAGCGAGTGATTTCCTCAATTTTAGGAAACTGTGGAATTCTTTCCATCAATATTTTTTTAATCTGCGTTTCTTGTCCTTGTGCAAAAGAGTTGAACTGCAGTGTTAAGAGGATGCCAGTGAAAAGGCACAACGAAAGTTTCTTCATGACGATTGATTTTTTTTTGATAATTGAGTTAATCATTATTTTTCTTTATGAGCCTGCATGTTTCATGAAAAAAGACTTTAAAACGTTTAGATTTTGGACACTGTTCAAGCCTTGATTTCTAGCGGTCTTGACCAAGCCGTTTGAATGTGAAAATAATCTTTGAATAGCGTCACAAAAATACCAAGAGCTTAAAATATCTGTTTTGCGTGCGCGCTCATATTTTCGAAGCAAGTATTGGTCGCCTAACTTTCTCCAATATTGCACTTCGTCTCGCAAGTCCATGACTTTGACCATTTCTGCTACATCTCCAAGACCTAAGTTTAGTCCCATTCCTGCAAGAGGGTGGATGGTATGCGCTGAATCCCCAGCAAGAGCCCAAAATCGATTCGTCCCGATTTGACCTACCCATTGCTTGGCTTTGCTGGCGCTTAAAGCCCAAGTTGCTGAGGGCCCTAGAACTTTCATCCCAGGGTAGCGGTTTTTTGTCAAAACGGAGAGTTCTTGGGCAATTTCATCATGGGTTTTTTGTTGGAAATTCATCGCCTTTTTGCTTGGCATCGACCAAACGACAGACATTTTGGTCGATTCATTTCCTTCACATGGAAGCATCCCTAAAATTTCAGGACCACTTTCTTTGTTGGTAAACCACTGAAGCGCTTTTCCTTGGTGCTGAATGCCGGTGTCAACCAAACTTGCAAACGCGTGTTGCTGGTAGTGATTGACATCAAAAGTCACCCCTAATTTTTGTCGCATCGCACTTTGCTTGCCTTCGCAAATCAAGGTCAACGGTACTTCAATGTCAGCAACTTCATTGTTGAGCAAAACAATATGTTCTTGTTGTTCTATGTTTTGCATAAGCTGATCATCCAGTGCCGAGGCCTTCACAATCCAAGCCAGGGGCCCGTTATGTGGTTCAGGTGAAAAACTCAATTCGCTAGCGTGGTCACCAAAGATATGCATGTCCTTCAAGTCGGTGACGTTTTGGTTTTTTGGCCAAGAATTAATTTTTTCTAATATTTCTTTGGATTTTTTATTCAAAGCAAAGTACCTGACGTCTTGACGAGGCGTCAGGCCGGTGTGTCTTTTGTCTAAAGTCAACGCGACGTTAAGTCGCCTTTGCGATAAATGAAGTGCCAAGCTCATACCGACCACGCCTTGTCCCTTGATCAAAACATCTATTTTCTTTTCCATGTGCACAATTGTAGGTTCAAGCCATGGGTTTAGGCTTTGCTCAATTTACAATGAGGTCTTTGAACAAGCCTTGTTCCATCAACTTTGACAAATGATATAAGTTGAGGGGAGATAGATAGGGTTTTTCTTTTGGGTACTTTAGTAGTCATTTAATTCTACTTTTGGTAAGCAGCTAATTTAAAGGAATGGTTATGAGTTTGAAGTGTGGAATTGTGGGTCTGCCGAATGTGGGGAAGTCTACCTTGTTCAACGCATTGACCAAAGCGGGAATTGCGGCTGAAAACTATCCTTTTTGTACGATTGAACCCAATGTGGGCATCGTTGAGGTGCCTGATCCCAGACTTTCTCAGCTTTCCGCCTTGATCAATCCTGAGCGGGTTGTATCTGCCATTGTTGAGTTTGTGGATATCGCAGGTTTAGTTGCGGGTGCAAGCCAAGGGGAGGGCTTGGGGAACCAATTTTTGGCTCATATCAGAGAAACCGATGCCATTGTGAATGTGGTGCGGTGCTTTGAAGATGACAATGTCATTCATGTGGCGGGTAAGGTGGATCCCATCGCAGATATAGAGGTCATTCAAACGGAGCTTTGTTTGGCAGACCTCTCTACCGTTGAAAAAGGAATTCAGCGCTACACCAAGGCTGCTCGTTCTGGCGCAGAAAAGGAGGCGACTAAAATTTTGGATGTCCTGAGCAAATGTCTAGAAGTTCTCAATCAAGCCAAGCCCATTAGAACCATGCCTCTAACACAAGATGAGTGGCTTCTAATCAAACCATTTTGCTTGATCACTGCCAAACAAGCGATGTTTGTTGGCAATGTCAGTGAAGATGGTTTTGAGGGCAATCCATTGCTAGATCGATTGCAAGAATTCGCTACTTCTCAAGGCGCGCCAGTCGTTGCGATTTGCGCAAAAATGGAGGCTGAAATGGCTGACATGAGCGACGAGGATCGTTTGATGTTTTTGAATGAGATGGGTCAAGCCGAACCTGGGTTGAATAGATTGATTCGAGCTGCTTTTAAATTGCTAGGACTTCAAACGTACTTCACCGCAGGCGTTAAAGAGGTACGCGCATGGACCATCCACGTAGGCGATACAGCCCCTCAAGCCGCCGGGGTCATTCATGGTGATTTTGAGCGTGGTTTTATACGAGCGCAGACCATAGCTTATGACGACTTTATTGCCTTCAAGGGTGAAGCCGGCGCAAAAGAAAATGGCAAGATGCGCTCAGAGGGTAAAGAATATGTTGTCAAAGATGGCGATGTCATGAACTTCTTGTTCAATGTTTAAGCAATAAAGACGGACACGTTGTCGATGTCCGTTCCTTGAAGTGGGGCTTTGTAAGCGAAAGTTTTAACCCAAATCAAACAAAAAGAAAAGATAGCAATTTAAAAGATAGGTGTTACATGCTATTTGGGCCCAACTCCACGTTGGGGTGCAGAGGCTAGAGCGACGTTAACTTTTAGGGGCTCAATCCTTTGAAGCTTATAAATAAGAACCAAAGTCATAAGAGATTAGAACTTAAGTCAGTAGAAATGAAACTTCAGCAGTTATAGCACTCAACTATTTCTTCAATGACCTTACGATACAAGGGAAATTGATCGCTACAATGATGCTTTATTTTTAAGCAATTCAATGTTGGCAAAAGTGTGTGCTTTTGAAATTTATCGCATCGTAAATTCATGATAAAGATTGGTATTTTTGACTTGCCCAATCAACTTTTTGTCGCTCCAATGGCCGGGGTGACAGATCGTCCCTTTAGGAAGTTATCCAAACGCCTAGGTGCGGGCTACGCTGTCAGTGAAATGGTGACATCAAGACTTGATTTGATGAAAACACTCAAAACCTCCCGTCGAACCTGCCATCAAGGCGAAGTGGGTCCTATTGCTGTTCAAATTGCCGGAACAGATCCCGAGATGATGGCTGAAGCAGCCCTTTACAACCTCCAACGAGGAGCTCAAATCATCGATATCAATATGGGTTGCCCTGCCAAAAAGGTTTGTCAAAAATGGGCTGGTTCGGGATTGATGAAAGATGAGAATTTGGCCCTGTCCATCATTGATGCAGTGGTCAAAGTCTGTCAACCCTTTGAAGTTCCAGTCACACTCAAAATGAGAACGGGTTGGAGTGAGTCGACCAAAAATGCCTTGTCCATTGCCAAAGCTGCAGAGTCTGCTGGGGTGCAAATGATTACTGTGCACGGGCGAACGCGTGAGCAAGGCTTTGGTGGTTTTGCAGAATACCAAACCATCAAGGCAATCAAGAACGCAGTTCGAATTCCTGTTGTGGCCAATGGAGATGTTGATTCACCTCAAAAGGCCAAAGCCGTTTTAGAGTTCACCAAGGCCGATGCTTTGATGATTGGTCGTGCAGCTCAGGGGCGACCTTGGATTTTTCGTGAAATTGCGCATTTCCTTTCTACGTCCAGCGAGTTAGCGCCGCCCCTGATTGAAGAGGTGCGTGGCTTGCTTTTAGAGCACTTGCAAGAACACTACGACTTGTATGGCTCCTTCATTGGTGTGCGATCTGCTCGTAAACACATCTCTTGGTACACCAAGGGACTTCAGGGGTCGGTCGAGTTCATGCGTGAGTTGAATAAAATTGAAAACACAAGCGAACAAATAGATCAGGTGAATGTTTATTTAGATGCTTTGGGGCAAACGACGGATCGTTGGCCAAGTCAAAGTTCAGTGGAGATGAAGAAAATGGAATGTGTCGAATGAGCAAGAAAAACATACAAGACATCGTGCGTCAAAGCATGGAAGTTTATTTCAAGGATTTAAGAGGGACGGAGCCAGACAATTTGCACGAGATGCTGGTCGAGGTGATCGAAAAACCATTGCTTGAAATAGTTATGCGACAAGCTGATGGAAATCAGTCAAAGGCGGCCATGTGGTTGGGGTTGAATCGAAATACACTCAGAAAAAAATTACTGGCGCATAAGTTGATATAAAAATTTTTAGATTCTGAGCGTTTTTCGGGGTACCTTGCCTCTTACAAAAAAATAATTTAACTGGAATTTCACGCATGAACGCATTGTTATCCGTATCTGACAAGACAGGCCTCTTGGAATTGGCAAAAGGCTTGCATGCATGTGGTGTAGGTTTGATCTCAACGGGTGGGACCGCCAAGCTTCTAGCCGAGCACGGATTGCCTGTGAGGGAGATATTTGATTTGACCGGATTTCCTGAAATGCTGGACGGCCGAGTCAAAACGCTTCATCCCAAAGTGCATGCAGGCCTTTTAGCCAGGAGAGACCTTCTTGAGCACACACAAACACTCCAGGCGCATGGCATTGAGACCATTGATATCTTGGTGGTCAATCTCTATCCCTTTGAACAAACCGTTGCTAAACCGGGCTGTTTGCTTGAAGAGGCCATTGAGCAAATCGACATTGGGGGACCTGCAATGGTTCGCTCAGCTGCCAAGAACTGGAAGGATGTTGCGGTTCTCACCGATCCTGAACAGTATCCAAGCTTTTTAAAAGAGTTTCAAGTCGCCAAGGAGATCTCAAAGAAAACGCATTTTGATTTGGCTGTCAGTGCCTTCAATAAAATCAGTCAATACGATGGTGCAATCAGCAATTACTTGTCTTCCTTTGATGAGAACTTTCATCAAGTGACTTTTCCCCAACAATTCAATAGACAATTCACCAAAGTGCAAGAAATGCGCTATGGAGAAAACCCTCATCAACAAGCTGCCTTTTACAAAGACATTGATCCCCAATTGGGCTCTTTGGTCTGCAGTGAGCAACTCCAGGGCAAAGAGCTGTCGTTCAATAACATTGCCGACTCGGACGCTGCGTGGGAGTGCGTGAAATGTTTTGCTGAGCCGGCCTGTGTCATTGTCAAACACGCCAATCCGTGTGGAGTGGCGATTTCCCAGTCTGCATTGGGCGCCTATGAAAAGGCTTTCAAGACCGATCCAACTTCGGCCTTTGGTGGAATCATTGCTTTGAACCGAGAGGTGGATGCTGAGTTGGCCCAGGCTTTGATGAAACAATTCATGGAGGTGCTCATGGCACCTCATTTCACCAAGCAAGCGCTGGAGGTGTTGGCCAGCAAGCCCAATGTTCGTGTCTTGCAAATGCAGCTCCCAGACAAAAGCGATATCTTGCCTTTGGATCAAGTGGGACGCAATCAATTTGACTACAAACGAGTTGGATCAGGCTTGTTGGTCCAAACTTCGGATCACCATGTGTTGACAGACAAAGACTTGAAAATTGTCACGATCAAACCACCAACGAACGATCAAGTAAAAGACCTCTTATTTGCTTGGAGAGTTGCAAACTATGTCAAAAGCAACGCGATCGTGTTTTGCAAGGATGGCATGACCATGGGCGTGGGTGCTGGTCAAATGAGCCGTCTGGACTCGGCAAGAATAGCCAGCATCAAGGCCAAAGAAGCGGGCTTGAGTTTGTTGGGATCGGTGGTCGCAAGCGATGCTTTTTTCCCTTTTAGAGATGGCTTGGATGTGGTGGTCTCAGCTGGCGCTACGGCCGTGATTCATCCGGGCGGATCGATGAGAGATCAAGAAGTGATCGATGCAGCCAATGAGCATGGCATTGCCATGGTCTTTACTGGTGTGAGACATTTCAGGCACTGAAATGTCTCTCTAAAGTTCAAGGTCTGTAGGCATTGATCGGTGCCAAGAAAGTCCGATGGGTCACAGTGACTTGAAAACCTTGTCTGCAATTTCTACGGTCTCTTGGATGTCGGCGCTCGTATGCGCAGCGCTCACAAACCCTGCTTCATAAAGGGCAGGGGCAAAATAAATCCCTTGACTGAGCATGCCATGGAAGAATCGATTGAACTGCTCAGAATTGCTTTTCATCACTTCGGTGTAATTTTTGGGCAATTGGGGCAGCAAGAAAAACCCAAACATACCGCCCTGGCAATCAGCGCTCAAGGGAATGCCATTGCGCTTGGCACTTTGCATCAATCCGTTGGTAAGTTCTTGAGTTTTAAGACCCAAAGACTCAAAGAATCCTGGTTCAGAGATGGCTTTGAGGGTGGCTATACCGCAGGCGGTGGCCACGGGGTTGCCGCTCAAGGTGCCCGCTTGATACACCGGCCCCATGGGAGCGAGTTGCTCCATGACGGCGGCTTTACCGCCAAAGGCCGCCAAGGGCATGCCTCCGCCAATGACTTTACCCATCACGGTCATATCGGGCTCAAAGCCCGGGATGTCTTTTCGGTATACGCTTTGCGCACTTCCCAATGCCACTCGACATCCACTCATGACTTCATCAAAAACCAAAAGCGCATGGTGCTTGGTGCACAGTTCACGGCACAAAGACATGAAGGGTATGCTGGCACGCACAAAATTCATATTACCAGCAATGGGTTCAATCATCAGGCAAGCGATCTCTTTGCCGTGAAGTTCAAACGCTTCTCTCAATTGCTCAAGGTTGTTGTACTCCAAAACCAAGGTGTCTTTGACGACCTCAGGTGGAACGCCAGCACTGGTGGGGTTGCCAAATGTCGCCAAACCAGAGCCCGCTTTGACCAGCAAGGCATCAGCATGACCATGGTAGCAACCCTCGAATTTAATGAGTTTTTGTCGACCTGTGGCACCTCTGGCCAAACGAATGGCCGACATGGCTGCCTCTGTACCTGAACTCACCAATCGAACCATTTCCATTGAGGGCGTCAAATGAATCAGCATTTCTGCCAACTCTATTTCTCTCTCGGTGGGCGCTCCAAAGGAAAAACCTTCTAGCGCAGCTTTTTGAACGGCCTCAATGACTCTTGGATCACCATGTCCTAAAATCATCGGCCCCCAAGAACCTATGTAATCGATGAACTTTTGATCGTTGGCATCCCAAAAGTTTGCTCCCTTGGCATGTGTGATGAATTTGGGTGTGCCACCCACAGCCTTGAAAGCTCTAACAGGCGAGTTCACGCCGCCTGGAATGACTTTTCTGGCGCGGTCAAACAAAGTTTGATTGATGTCTATCATGGTTCAATGCCTTAGAAAACTCAATGACGTGTTTCATGTCCAGGCAGAGGAAAATCCTCTAGACCTGTCACGTGGTCGGGCCCATCTTCTGTTGAAGTGTCATTCTCATCAGAGTGAGCCCAATACAAGCGATCGGCAATCACATGCCCCATGCCTGGCCGAAAGCCAGAGTCCAGTGAGCGGTCTAAAAAGCTCAGACTCTCCTTGGTGGCTGCCTCCAAATCAGTCCCAGTGGCAACTAGCGCTGCCAAAACGGCGCTCAGCGTGTCGCCAGCGCCCGAGAAGACCGCATCAAATTTCTCAAACTTTTCGCTGACCAAGACGCTGTTGGGGGAGGCCAAGGTGTTTTCAATGAATTGGTCCGGCATTTGAATGCCGCTCACCAACACATAGGGCGTGCCCATTTCATAGGCAGCTCTGGCAATGTCTCTTGGGCCAGGCGCACGCTCACTGGACCAATCGGGCAGCAACCATCTCCAAAGTGTGTTGTGGTTGCCAACCAAGACGGTGCTTTGCGGCAAGATGAGTTCTTTAAAGGCATCCAAATAGGAGTCGATTTCATCCTCGCTCCACCAAGAAAGGTTGGGCATGTAGGCAATCACAGGGACGTTGGCATAATCTGTCGTGATTTGTGCAATGGCGCTGAGGTTTTCAGGTGTGCCGCAGAAGCCGACTTTGATCACCGAGACAGCAATGTCTTCCAGAACCGCACGAGCTTGTTCACTCACGGCTTCTTCATCAAATGCAATGTGATCAAAAATTTCTGCGGTGTCGCGCATGTAAGCGCCTGTGACCACAGGCAGTGCGTGCGCACCAATGGATGCAATGCTTAGGGTGTCCGCACTCAAACCCCCTGAGCCAGAGGGGTCGCTTGCATTGAACACCAAAACACATGCGGGAGACTCTTCTAAAGAATCTAAATCAATCGGTTCAAGTTCTTCTGTCATGGCAATCTGTACAATAGTCCACATTCTAAGCGAGCTAAAACAGAATTGAGCTTTTTTGGTCATTCGATTGATGCGCGCACACAAAATATTTCTTTAAATTGGGGATCGACCGTCAATGGCCAAAATCACTTGGATGTGTTTGATTTGTGGATGGATTTATGACGAGTCTTTGGGCGCGCCAGAGCACGGCATCGAGCCAGGCACACCTTGGTCTGAAGTCCCCATGAACTGGACCTGTCCGGAGTGCGGCGCAAGGAAGGATGACTTTGAGATGGTCCCGCTATAAAGGGACCTTTTGAGTCAGAGGATTTCTTGATCGGGGACTGAGCAGATACCTGTCTTCAAGTCCCTTCGTTCAAATGCGATTTTTGATCACCGCATAGCGTTTAAGGGTGCTCTCTCTTGCCTGGGCATGATCAACGATGGGCATGGGGTAGTCTTTGCCCAACTGAATGCCAGCAAGGGTTTCCCCCTTAGGGACGGCTTGCCATGGTGCGTGCAAAGCCTTGCTGGGCCAGTTTTTGAACTGGGGCAGGTATTTTTTAATGAACTTCGCATCTGAATCAAATTTCTCACTTTGTGTGATGGGGTTGAAGATGCGAAAGTAGGGCTGTGCATCGCAACCGCTAGAACTGGCCCATTGCCAGCCCCCGTTGTTCGCTGCCAAATCAAAGTCATTGAGATGGGTTGCAAAGTATGTCTCGCCCCATTTCCAGTCAATCCCTAAATCTTTGACCAAAAAGCTGGCCACTACCATTCGCAAACGGTTGTGCATGTAGCCGGTTTGGTTGATTTGTTTCATGGCGGCATCGACCAAGGGGTAACCTGTTTCTCCCATGCACCAGGCTTGAAAGAGTTTTTTAGCTTTGGAGCCAGACTCCCATTGAATTCGATCGTATTCTGGTTTGAACGCACCTTTGACCACTCTGGGGTGATGGTGAAGAATTTGATGGTAAAAATCTCTCCAAATCAGCTCAGACAACCAGGTGCTGGCTCCTAAATTACCGTCTTGACTGGCTTGCCATGAAAGGGTCACGAGTTGGCGTATAGAGACCGTACCAAATCTGAGATGTGTGCTGAGGTAACTAGGTCCTTTGATGGCTGGAAAGTCTCTGGTGTCTTTGTACTGACCTAGTCGAGGTTCAAAGTCCCGGAGCAGTTGTTGTGCACCGTGCTCGCCTGTTGGAAAGAGAAGGGTTTTCAGGTTGGTCTCTTGAAATCCCATGTGCTCCAAAGTGGGAATGGGGGTGCGTAGGGAGGTAGGCCGAGGTGAAAACCGCCCATGGTTTTTACTTGCATCATGGTTGGTGATGTCCTTGGATTGAATTTTTTTAAGCCAAGCATTTTTATAAGGTGTAAAAACGCCGTAGGATGTCCCCGAAAGGGTCATCACCTCAGAGCGTTCAAAGATGACATGGTCTTTGTGGGTCTCAAAGTGAATGCCTTTTTGTGCCAGTGCCCCCCTGATTTTGGCGTCTCGGTCAAGGCTTTGCGGTTCATCGTCATGGTTTGCAAAAACGCCATCCACGCCCAACTCGATGGCCAAACGGGGGACCGCTTCAACGGAGCTTGCAAACTGAACAATGAGGCCGCTTTGGGCTTGACCTGAGGCCGCTTTGATGGCTTGGTCCAAAGCGTCTAAAGACTCGAGAATGAATTCAACCCTGCGATCATAGGCGGGCAATGCGCTTAAGATATCTTTGTCTAAAATGAAGACGGCATGGAGTTTTTTGCACTTTTGCAGAGCAAAAAACAAAGCTTTGTTGTCACGAAGCCTTAAATCGCGTCTAAACCACATCATTCCGCAGGCAAATTGAGGGTCACTTGGGCTTGTCATAGAGCACCTTTGCTAAAATTACACGATGAACGCTGAAATACCATCTATCAACTTGACGCATCATTTCTTGATTGCGATGCCGGGTATGCAAGATGACACGTTCAACAAGAGTGTAGTTTACATGTGTGAACACAGCGAGCGCGGCGCCTTGGGGTTGGTGATCAACAAGCCTAGCGAGATGACCATGATGGGCTTGTTTGAAAAAGTAGACTTGCCTCTTGGGCGCTTGGATTTGACACTGAGCCCCGTTTTCCAAGGCGGCCCTGTGCACACCGAGCGGGGTTTTGTACTTCATGAGCCAATTGTTTTGGCCGAGCCATTAACGTCCAACGATCCTATTTATGCGTCGACTTTGAGTATTCCGGGTGGCTTGGAGATGACCACCTCTAGAGATGTTTTAGAAGCCCTGTCCACGGGTGCTGGCCCCAAGAAGGTGCTGATCTCTTTGGGCTATGCTGCCTGGGCTCAGGGGCAATTGGAGTCAGAAATTGCTGAGAACGCTTGGCTCACGGTCGATGCGGATCCCGATGTCATTTTTGACACCCCAGTGGCCCAAAGGTACGACAAAGCCTTGTCCCTGTTGGGTTTGGAGTCCTGGATGATTTCTCCTGGAGCGGGTCATGCATGAGCCGCGGGGGCGGAGTTCAATTGAATAAGCCCTTGAGCTCATTTTTAGCTTTTGATTTGGGGCACAAAAGGACCGGCCTTGCCTACGGTACGATGATCTTGTCCCAAGCCAGTCCCGTGGGCGTGGTTCAAGCTGAAGGCGACAAGCGCTTTGAGGCACTGTCATCTCGTGGTCATCACCGATAGGGGCACTGTCATCTCGTGGTCATCACCGATGGGGGCACTGCCATCTCGTGGTCATCACTGATAGGGGCACTGTCATCTCGTGGTC
>CAIMNS010000264.1 GCA_903842945.1 uncultured Burkholderiales bacterium | reverse complement strand
TTTGGGCAAGGGGATGGCTCAGAATTGCGTCACCCCTTGGGGATTTCGGTCTTGGGGGGCTTGGTGCTCAGTCAACTCCTCACCTTGTACACCACACCGGTGGTCTATGTGCTCCTTGAAGGCTTGAAGTCATGGGTCATGGGCTTGAAAATTTGGCGAGGCTTGAGTGCGAATGCCGTGAATGGAAATACCAATGCTTGGGGGACAAAGTCATGAAAAGCGGTTTGAGTCAATGCAAGAGAGGTCCATGCATTAGAACTCTTTGCTCAAGAGATCAATGCACAAAAGTTCAAGACATTGCCCAGCAATCCCACTCAGTCAATGAACCTGGCTTAAAGTTGTTGCGTGGGTCTTTCATGGCCCTCTTTGCTCTGATGCAAGTGGCCTGTTCCATGGTGCCGACCTTGAAAGAAGATGGGTTCTCCGTGCCCAGCCAATTCAAAGAAGTCAGAACATCCAATCAAACGCATCAGGCTGTTGAAACCATCAATGTCTTGAACCCAACTCTACAACGCTCGAGTGCCTTGACAGACAAGAGTCCAGACGCAATGACGCCAACGATCAGCTCAAAAAGACCTCTTTTGAGCTCAAGCCCATGGTGGACAGAACTCAAAGATCCAGAGCTCAACCGTTTGCAAGACCAATTGCAAACGGGCAACCTTTCGATCTTGCAGTTGTCAGCGCAAGTGCGAGTTGCGCAGGCGAGTTTGAAACAAGCTGAGGCCTCGCTTTTTCCGAGCATGAATGTGAACCTCTCCGCCTCTCGAGCGGCCAATCAGTTGTCGGTGCCCAAAGGCACGAGTTACAGTTTGAGTGCGCCCATGAGCTGGGAGCTCGATGTCTGGGGGCGCATTGATGCCTTGACCCAAGTGGCATCTGCAAACGCCATGGCCAGTGCCTGGGATTTGAACCAAGCCAAAGTGTCTGCACAAGCCTTGCTCGTGCAAACCTATGTGACCACCCAAGCAGCAGCGGGTCAAGAGGTTTTGCTTGGCAACATGGTCCAGGTGTATGAAAAAACCTTGAGCTTGACGCAAGCGCGTTACAAAGCGGGTGTCGTCTCAAGTGCCGATGTCGCTCTTGCAAGCACCCAGCTCAAAACCACCCAGGCACAGTTGCAAGAGGTGGTCTTACAAAGAAAGCAACTCGAGCATGCACTTGCAGTGCTTCTTGGAACCGTGCCCGCCAAATTGAATTTGAAGCTTTTGGCGAAGAGAGATATGGCCAAGACCGAATCTACAACAGTGGACGTTCATGCCCTAGAGCGTTTGCCAAGCGCTCCTGAGTTGCCTCTGGTCTTGGTTTTGGATGTGCTTGAATTCAGGTCCGATATCCAAGCTGCCAAACGACGCGTGGAGGCCGCCAATGCACAACTTGGTGTGGCACGCGCTGCGTTTTTTCCGCCTTTGGTTTTGTCCGCCTCTGCGGGTTATCGCAACACCGACTTTGCCAGCCTGATCGGTGCGTCCAACCAAGCGTGGTCCATTGGACCCAGTTTGGTGTTGCCCTTCTTGGATGGGGGCTTGAGGCAAGCGGCCAAAGAGGGCGCTCAGGCGCAACTCGACAATGCGGTCTTGGCTTACCGTCAAGTGGTCTTGAATGCGTTTCAAGAAATTGAGGACAATTTGGTTGCGAGTGAGCAATTGAATTTGTCTGCCAAATCTTGGGGTGAGGCTCTTCAAAGTGCAAGACGCAACTTGGAAGTGAATGAGGCGCAGTACAAAGCGGGTCTCGTCCCATTTTTGAATGTGGCGAGCGCACAAAGCGCTTTTCTCAATGCTCAACGAAGTCTCTTGGATGTCCAGTCAAGGAGCCTATTGGCATGGAACGTTTTGAAGAAAAACACCTTTGTATCCCAAGAAAACTAACTTTTTAAATCACCCTTAAAACCCAATGGTTTTATTTGTTGATTTGAAAATAATGTCATAAATTATCATTAACATTACAGTTTTATTCATTCAATTAATCAATCATGGCAACTACGGCATCTGTTACTACCACAACCTCTGCTTCTGAACCAGTCTTACCCCTAGCAACACCTGTTGCAGTGCCGATAGCAATTGCTGTGCCCATAGCCATAGCCGTACCCATCTCTGCCCCTGTTACGCCTGGCAATGCTCCTGTCAACTCACCTGCTGCACCGATTCC
>CAIMNS010000263.1 GCA_903842945.1 uncultured Burkholderiales bacterium | reverse complement strand
CGCCAATAGCGTGTCCATCCCTGCTCTCATGTCCATCGCCTCGGTCGACAGCCAGGCCTCATCAATTCGAAGCATTTAGGATCTCAGATAAAAATGATGCACACAAAGACAAATCTGCAACAGCCAGTTTCATGGATATGATTGTTTCGCCCCGTTTTACCTCAATGCTCAAAGGGTGACCTGAGCCATCAGACCCAGGTGATCGATTTCGCAGAGGAATGAAAGCTGCCATTTCAACAGTATCATCAGGAAGGTATTTGGGTAAGGCCTCACCTGAGGCCTTGGCTTCCCGTATCCAGCGATGCAATAAATTGTCATTGATGTCATATTGGCGAGCAACAAATGCAATCGAAACCCCTGGACGCAGGCATTCCCGAATGATTTTGGCCTTTAAATCGGGGGAATACAGTCGTCGACGTGGCCGAGACGGTTCAGGTAGGTTTTTATCAATAGTGTCCATGTGTCCATCTGCCTTTCGTGGACACGAGGTTACTATCTAGGGCGCCCAGTTTCAATATGACTTTATCGGGCGCTTACAGAAAAAGCTGAACAGGTCATGAATCGGCTTCTCAACTTTAAAAACTTAAAGAGCCTCACTATTGTTTGAAATCCTGATGCCTTCAAAGGCAGATTGGACTTTAGTCGGCCTTGATGTCTGAGCTGCGAACCGTTCGCCTCCACTTGGCAATTTCACTTGCGAAATAAGCAGCGAATTCACCTGGCGTTGTCACAACAGGATCCAACCCATTGCTTTTGATCAATTGATCAACTTCGGCGGTTTTGGTCAACTGATTGATCTCTTGATTCAGCCGTTGTACGATTTGTTTGGGAGCTTCTTTTTGTATAAAAAAACCATACCACCCATTGGCCTCATAGCCTGCAAGGTATTCAGAGATGGGGGACACCTCTGGCATCAAGGGAAGTCTCTTTGCTCCTGTGACTCCAAGTGGAATTAATCGATTTGATTTGATGTAGGGAAGCGCAGAAACCACGCTGTCAAACATCAAGTTGACTTGACCCGACAACAAGTCTGTCGTTGCAGGGGCCGCTCCCTTGTAGGGAACGTGCGTCATCTTGACGCCCGCCATGGCGCTGAACATCTCGCCAGCCAAATGAGGGATTCCACCAGCGCTTGCAGAAGCAAAATTAATTTCACCTGGATGATTCTTGGCGTATGCAATGAGCTCGGGAATATTTTTGAACCCTAACTTTGGATGTGAGACCAAAACAAAAGGCGCCGATGCAATCCACGCAACAGCTTGCAGATCCGTGCTGGTCTCATAGGGCAATTTAGGGATCAAACTAGAAATGATGGCAATGGTCACTGGGGCCAAAAGCAGCGTATATCCATCGCTAGGGGATTTGACCATTTGATCGGCGGCCATGGAGCCACTCGCACCAGGCTTGTTTTCAATGATCACCGGTTGATCGATGCTTTTTGACAAG
The DNA here is from genome assembly GCA_903842945.1 of uncultured Burkholderiales bacterium. Classification (GTDB taxonomy): domain Bacteria; phylum Pseudomonadota; class Gammaproteobacteria; order Burkholderiales; family Burkholderiaceae_C; genus Limnohabitans. The sequence goes on along the minus strand of CAIMNS010000263.1, from coordinate 365 downwards.
CGCATGCCATAGATTCGAGCCAAAACATCAACCGGCCCTCCCGCAGGATATCCAACCAAGATTTTAAGGGGTTTACTTGGAAAAGCACTTTGGGCAAAAGACACGGGGCTGCAAAAGAGCGCCCATAGTACAAATGCATGTACATAGCTGGAAAATTTCATTCACACCTTTTCACGCTTTTTTTCAATGAAATCCAAGCAAATTTGTGCACACTGGTCTGGGTATGCACCGGCTGCATGCCAAGCATCGCCTTCTATGACGAACAATTCTGAATTGTTCATGGTGGCATGCCACTCCTTAACACTGTTCACACTTCTAAGACCACTGCCAGTTGTTGTGATGATCAAAGACGGTGGCAAAATGCT
>CAIMNS010000262.1 GCA_903842945.1 uncultured Burkholderiales bacterium | reverse complement strand
TATAGGAAGGCTTCAATCGTCTGAATCCGGATCCAACTCAGGGAATAAAACCTCAGCAAATCCAAACTGAGTCATGTCCTTGATTCTCATGGGATACAAAATACCCAAGAGATGATCGCACTCATGCTGGATCACTCGAGCATGAAAGCCAGAGACTTCGCGCTCAAGGTATTGACCCTTCGGGTCAAAGCCTGAGTACTTCATGTGGGTGTATCTAGGCACCAAACCCCTCATACCAGGGACCGATAAACATCCTTCCCATCCATCTTCCGCGCTGTCTGACAAGGGCTGGAGCACGGGATTGATCAACACCGTTTTTGGAATGATGGGGGCTTGCGGGTAGCGCACACTGGGTTGACCCGTACCAAAGATCACCACCTGCAAATCCACCCCGATTTGAGGTGCTGCAATGCCCACACCCAGAGCTGCGTGCATGGTCTCTTGCATATCACGGACCAAGGCATGTAAAGCCTCGGTGTCAAATTCCTCAACCGGCTTGGCAAGCCTTAAAAGTCTAGGGTCACCCATTTTTAGAATGTCTCTGATCGCCATGTTGATCCTTGTGGTTAGAAGACGAAAAAAATGAACTGGACCTCAGTCCCTTAGGCAGCGTGCGCTTGAAGCAAGGCCACAAAGGCATCTTCATCAAGCACTTTGACCTCTAGGGCGATGGCTTTGTCTAATTTGCTGCCCGCCTCAAGGCCAGCAATCAATGCCGTCGTTTTTTTACTGACACTCCCGCTCACCTTGGCGCCCAATCGCTCCAAAGCGGCCTTGGCATCGTCCCGAGCGAAACGAGCCAATGTCCCCGTGATCACATAGGTTTGTCCGAGCAAAGGAAGCTGCGTGTCCGCTTGAGCCTGTATCTTTGGCCAATGAACACCCAAGACTTGCAACTGCTCAATCAAGTCCGAGTGGTAGCTCTGTGCAAAGAACTCGCGAACACTTTTGGCGACCACAGGACCGACGTCATTGACCAGCAACAGTTCCTCCTCGCTTGCACTTCGGATCCTGTCGAGTTCACCAAAGTGCATGGCCAAGTCCTTGGCCGTGCTTTCGCCCACATGCCGAATACCCAGGGCATAAAGAAACCTGGACAGTGTGGTCTTCTTTGAGGCCTCGATCGAGGCCAGTACGTTGCTGGCTGACTTTTGAGCCATTCTCTCCAAGCTCACCAAAGAGTTCAAATCCAGGCGGTACAAATCGGCCACACTTTGAATCGATTTTGTGTCGACCAATTGGTCAATGAGTTTTTCTCCCAAATCCTCAATGTCCATGGCTCGTTTTGAAGCGAAGTGCCAAATGGCCTGCTTTCTTTGCGCACTACATAAGAAGCCCCCTGAACAGCGATGATCGGCCTCAAGGGCCTCTTTGACGGCCAAACTACCGCACACGGGGCAATACAAGGGCATCTTAAAGGGAACACTTTGTGCCTGTCTGTCTTCAAGGACCACACCAACGACTTCTGGGATCACATCACCTGCGCGCCTGACGATGACGGTGTCTCCGACACGCACATCTTTGCGGGTGGCTTCGAGTTCATTGTGCAAGGTGGCGTTGGTCACCGTCACACCCCCCACAAAAACCGGCTTTAATTTGGCCACGGGGGTGAGTTTTCCTGTTCGACCCACTTGCACATCAATATCTAGAACCGTGGTCATTTGCTCTTGAGCTGGGTACTTGTGAGCGACGGCCCATCTTGGCTCTCGCGTCACGAACCCCAAACGCATCTGCCAATCCAGTCGATTGACTTTGTAGACAACGCCATCGATGTCAAAGGGCAGGTGTGCACGTGCCTCGCCCATGGCCTGATGAAACTGAACCAAGCCCTCAGCACCTTGAACCACTGTCGCTTGATCCGCCACAGGCAAGCCCCAAGCCTTCAGTGCTTGCAACAAACTGAAATGGTCCTTGATCCCCAAGCTCATGAGTGACTGATTGGAGGAACTGGCTTTAGGCACGCTCCAGTCGTCCCCCAAAGTTTCTTCAACAACGGGCTGATGGGGTGAACTGAACAGCAAGGGGTTTGAATCCACCTCAGGATTGAGAACCACGCCCACACCATAGGCAAAAAAGCTCAATGGCCTTTGTGCAGCAATTTTTGAATCGAGTTGTCGCACAGCACCCGCGGCTGCGTTTCTGGGGTTGACAAAGGTTTTTTCATTTTTAAGGCCTTGTGCAATCTTCAAACGCTGACGCTCGTTCAAAGCCTCAAAATCAGCACGCCCCATGTACACCTCGCCCCTGATCTCCAACCACTTCGGCACGGTCAGCGTGCCTTGGGTTTTGAGCTTCAGGGGTATTTGACGAATGGTGCGAATATTTTGAGTGACTTCTTCTCCAAAGAGCCCGTCTCCTCGGGTGGCCGCTCTGACCAGCACGCCCTTGAAGTAAGTCAAATTCATGGCCAAACCATCGAACTTCAGTTCTGCCACATACTCAATCGCAGGATGCGAGTCATCCAAAGACAACTCCTTTCTCATGCGCTCGTCAAAAGACACGGCACCTTGTGGCGTGGTATCGGTCTCTGTTCGAATGCTCAGCATGGCTTGCCCATGCTCGACAGATCGAAACGTGTCCAACACCGCTCCCCCAACGCGTTGCGTGGGTGAGTCCATGGTCATCAACTGTGGAAATTGAGCCTCTAATTTTTCAAGACTTTGGTACAGCACATCGTATTGCGCATCGGCAATACTGGGCTCATCCAAAACATAGTAACGGTGCGCATGCTCTGCGAGTTGAGCCCTCAGCTCATCATAGTGCGCTTGTACCTCTGGGGTCAGATCGGCAGCGTCAGTTTTCATAGGCATAAACGAATTGAGGGTCGATCAAAATAAGAAAGCGGTCACATGTTCTCATCTGGGCATGCGCTTTTGGGCAAAGTTCATCAAGCCTGTGTTGCACCAAGCGCCATCCGTGCAGGGCTCTAAGGCAGCGCTATCAACTGAAAAGCCGTCTGGCTTGAGCAGACCCAGCGGCCAAATCCCTAGAAGCCAAGACCTGATAGAGTGAAAGCAAGTCTTGTTCAATGTTGCCAAGTGCAGTTGAGCTCAAAACATAACCCTGATCATCCATGATGGTGCCCTCCATGTCTTTGGACAACTCTTGTGCTACGTACCACATTCTTCTAAAGGGCTCATCGCTTTGTTCGACCTGGGGCACATCCAAGGTCAAACTCAAAAGCCTGATGGCCGAGGTGGAAGGGTCATCAGCCAGGGCGGCTTGAGTATCAAAACTCAAGCCCAAGATCGGTGGCAAACCAAGTGCCTTGGCAGGAATCACCATTCGCCCAGGAATCACGCCAGCCACAAACCCCAACTGAGACGCATGTTGTTGCACAAAACCAGGGCTCCATGCAAGACGTTGAGCGTGAATTTGGAAAATCAATTGCGCATCATGTTCACTGGCAAATTGATCCAACTCTCTCGCCCGAGCCACCTCTTGCATCATGTCGGTGAACTCGGCCTCACCACCCATGGCATCTGCAAAACGTTGGGTCTTCATGACAAACTCTGAGAATTCAATTTCGTTCAAAGCACCCAAGCGGTTGGCCAGTTGAACACCTGATTGAAAAGCGCTGTAGCGTTGCCCGGCTTTGATGCTCTCCCACTCTCCCCGATGCGCATGCAAACCCTCGATGACAAAGGGCTTGCTGCCAATGCGCCTGCTTGGTGGCAGGGCCGCAAGCGCGGCCTCACCAAAGACCACGTTGTCCAATTCAATGTTGGCAATCACATCAATCAAAGCATCAAGGGCATAGCGGCGCTCTGATTGAACCAGGGACTGAGAGACTTCAAAATCCATGCCCTCCTCAGTTTCATGCGCTTGAGCATGAGCGTGGCCCTGATCAAGCTGCGAGCCAGCCAAAGCATCAGGGGGCATGACCTTGGAGCTTTGCGCAGCTTCATGCGATGCCCCATCGTGATCTTTTTCCCCGCCCTCAAGCGTTCTTGGTGGGAGCCCCGGCTCTGCCCCATCCAAGGTGGGCTCAGTTCGCTCTGAAGACACACCCATTTGAGCGCCCTTGGACTTGGGGTCCGCTTGCATGGGTTTATTTTGTCTGGATACCCAGGCCCCTTGCGCAACCACCACAGCCAACACCAAGCCCCCGATGATCGCCAAAGTAATTTGTAGTGTGCTCATTGGATGGGGGTATTTTTACACATGCACCAAAGTGCTTTAAGCGGTTTCTACCATCGAAATGGCAGAGACCATATCAACGGCCACAATCCTAGAGACCCCTTGCTCCTGCATGGTGACACCGATCAGCTGCTCGGCCATCTCCATGGCAATTTTATTGTGTGAAATAAATAAAAACTGCGTCTCTTTGGACATGGCCGCCACAAGTTTGCAATAGCGCTCTGTGTTGGCATCGTCCAAAGGTGCATCCACCTCATCGAGCAAACAAAACGGTGCGGGATTCAATTGGAAAATTGCAAATACCAATGCAATGGCCGTCAACGCTTTTTCTCCGCCAGAGAGCAAATAAATGGTTTGATTTTTCTTTCCCGGGGGTTGTGCATACACTTGCACACCAGAGTCCAAAATCTCCTCACCCGTCATCACCAATTTGGCAGTGCCTCCGCCAAAGAGCTCAGGAAACATGCGCCCAAAATGCTCATTGACAATCTTAAAAGTGGAACCGAGCAAGTCACGCGTCTCAGCATCGATCTTCTTGATGGCAGCTTCCAAGGTCAACATGGCTTCCGTCAAGTCGGCAGTTTGATCATCCAAGAAGGTCTTTCTCTCCTGAGCGTGTTTCAACTCCTCAAGAGCGGCCAAGTTCACGGCACCCAAGAGTTGGATGTCGCGTTGTAAATGGTCAATTTCACTGGACAATCCAGCCAATTTGACAGCCCCCTCTTGTATACCTAGCTCCACAGATGAGAAATCTGCTTGTGCTTCATTCAAGAGCGTGAGGTACTGCTCCACCCCAATTTGGGCGGCTTGCGCTTTCAGTTGCAAATCCTGCATTTTTTGACGCAAGGGCTCCAATGCGCGCTCAAACTGCAAACGCCTCTCATCACTTGCTCTGAGTTTGGCCGTCAAGTCATCGTACACACTTCGCTTGGCAGCCAAGGCCTGTTCGCGTTCGAGCTTGGTGGCCAAAGCGGTGTGAAGCCCTTCTTGAAGTTTTTTCTCGTTGAGACTCTCAAGCTCTTCATGCAACTGATTTTTTTCTTGCTCAACCGATCTGACTTGCTCAGTTGCCGTTTGGATCACGCGGTCCAATTCAGCATCCCTTGTGGACAGACTCCTCAATGAAAAAGCAGCCTCTTGCTGTTGACGCTCCATGGACCGAAGGTCTTCTTTGGCCCTTGAAAGCAAGTCATTGGATGCGCTCACATGCGCTTGCAACTGAGCATGCCTTTCTTGCTGATCGGCCAGTTGCATGTCAAGGGCCTCAAATTTGATCTCAAATTCTGCTTTGCGAGCCTCCAATCGATCACTTGAAGATGTGTTCTCCCCCAAGTCCGACATGATTTGTTCACTTCTTTGGCGAGTCTGATCCATCAATTGAGCCACCGCAATGGACTCTACTTGAACATCGTGGGCCTTCTTTTGCGCTGCCATGGTTTGAGTGCGAGCGCCCTCCAAATCTTGGGTTGCACGGGCGTAAGCGGCCTCTGCACGCACCAAATCGCTTCGCGCTTGTTCAAGCATCAACTGTTGTGCTTTGAGTTGCTTGTCTAAATTTTCAATCAATTGAGCACGCTCAAGAACCCCAGCTTGCTCATGGTCAGCGGCATAAAACAAAATGCTTTGCGCGCCCACAACATGACCCTTGGAGGTGTAGATCCATTCTGACTCGCTTAAACCAAATTGGCTGCGCACAGAAAAAGCCTGCGACAAGGTCTCGGCTGTATAGGCTCCCTTTAACCAATGCGACAACAAAGCATTCAGTGCACTGTCGGTGCAATGAATCTTGTCCATCAGCCTTGAAAGCTTGGAATCAGAGGCGACCGGTTTGGCATGAGGCAACTCATGAAACACGACCTTCACTGGGGGCGGATCTTGATCAAACGACTGAACGCTTTCTAAACGCGTCACCTGGTAGGAGCCCATTCGCTCTCTGAGCGCCGACTCAACAGCGGTCTCCCAACCCTCTTGGACCTGCAATTGAGACCACAATGCACTCAGGCCATCCAAGCCATGCTTGCTCAGCCAAGGTTTTAATCGTCCATTTTCCAGAACATTGAATTGAAGCGTCTTCAAGGCTTCGACCTTGGCAGACAAGTCAGCCTGTTTGGAGGATTCCTCATTGACCGACTGCTGTGCGGCTTTTCTTTGTGCCTCAAGACCAGGCAATTGCTCTTGGAGTTGGGTCAGACGCTCCTGGGCCTCTTGAGCTTGAGCATTGGCCAACACCCATTGCGCTTGAACACCTTCCAAACGCGCAGGGTCAGGGGCCTGGATGGACAAAAGATCTTGGTTGAACCGTTCACGCCTGGCGTTCAATTGCGCGAGTTGATCGTCCACACTTCTTTGCTCGGCTGCCAACACTTGGATTTGCTGCTGCAGTTGTATGACGGATTGCTGCTGCTCACCGCTTTTGTTTTGGTTCTCAAGAGCCTTTTGTTCAAGCTCAGGTAAACTGGCTTTAAGAATGCGCACCTTGTCCTCAAGACCAAGCGCAATCCCCTCTTGATCTTTTAATTTCTCAACCAGTGCGGCTTTTTCTTGTAAGGCCTCTTGCTCTCGGTGAGTCCATTGACGCGCTTGTTCATCCAAAACAAGCAAGCGAGCCTGCGCCTTTTGTCTTGCATCCAGCAAAAACCGAATCTCCGCTTCTATGCGCCCCACCTCGGCACTGGCATCGTACAACTTGCCTTGAGCCTGATTGACCTCATCGCCTCCAGCATAATGCGCCTGCCTAAGGGTTTCAATCTCAGACTCCACATGCCTCAAATCAGCCACTTTGGACTCGTAATCGGTGTTGGATTTTTGAATATCCAGCGTGTACTGTTCTTGCGCAAGCTTGGCTTCGGTCCACTTAAGCCACCAAAGTTGGTGCTGCTTTTTGGTCACGCCACTTTGCAAGGTGTTGTATTTTTGGGCCACCAAGGCCTGTTGGTCCAACCTCTCAATTTGCGCATTGAGTTCACGCAAGATGTCTTCCACGCGGGTGAGATTTTCACGCGTATCAGAGAGCCTATTTTCGGTCTCGCGACGACGTTCTTTGTATTTTGAAACCCCAGCGGCCTCTTCTAGGAAAAGCCTCAACTCTTCGGGCTTGGATTCAATGATTCGGCTGATCGTGCCTTGACCAATGATGGCATAGGCGCGAGGACCCAGACCGGTGCCGAGAAAGACGTCTTGCACATCGCGTCTTCTGACAGGCTGGTTGTTCAAATAGTAACTGCTCGATCCATCCCGCGTCAAAACTCGCTTGACAGCGATCTCTGCAAATTGACTCCATTGCCCTCCGGCCCTGTGATCGGCATTGTCAAACACCAACTCCACGCTGGATCTGGAAGCAGCCTTTCTGGTGGTCGTGCCGTTAAAAATCACATCTTGCATCGACTCGCCACGCAGTTCACTCGCGCGACTCTCACCAAGGACCCACCGCACGGCGTCCATGATGTTTGATTTCCCACATCCATTGGGGCCAACAACGCCAACGAGTTGACCTGGCAACATCAACTGAGTGGAATCAGCAAATGATTTGAAACCTGAAAGCTTGATATTTGTTAGACGCACCGAAAACCTTTAAGCTCGAAACACGAAAACGCCCAGAAAACGCCTACTCATTTTCTCATGTTCTCAATTGAACTGGGAGGCCTATTATCCTCGAAGTCAGCACCTCAATCAGCTTAAAACAGGACATTTGACCCGATTAAACTAACACAAAAGATTTAAATTATGCCGAGCAAAGCCGAGTTAAGTTGAAACGTCCTGAGTCGCTTACCAAGCCCTTTGAGCGTTCAGGCCGAAGGCACAGAGCTCTTGGCTGGTTTCTCATGGACTGCGTGAAGAAGTTGTGATTTAGGGGAGATAATACACAGCCATGAATCCCTTGCTCCAACAACTTCAGCCCTACCCGTTTGAACGCCTAAAAGCGCTATTTTCTAGTGTCACGCCCGCACAAAACTTGCGGGCGATCAGTTTAGGCATTGGAGAGCCCAAGCACCCCACACCCGAGTGGCTCAAGGACCATCTGTTGGCGGCTTTCTCGGCCTTGGCCACCTACCCACCTACAGCCGGAGACTTGAACTTTAGACAAGCTTGCAGCAAATGGCTAAAAGGGCGCTACAAGCTGGAGCTCAATCCTGCCACACAAATTCTGCCCGTCAACGGCTCCAGAGAGGCTTTGTTTGCGATTGCCCAAACCGTGGTCAACCCCAAAGGACACTTGAACGCAAAGGTTCAATTGCACAACGCCATGCCCTATGTGGTTTGTCCAAATCCCTTTTATCAAATCTACGAAGGTGCGGCCATTTTGGCGGGAGCGCAACCCTACTATGTACCCTCCCTCGAAAGCAAGAATTTCGCCATGGATTGGCAAAGCGTGCCGGCCGATGTATGGGCACAAACGCAACTGCTTTTCGTGTGTTCACCAGGTAACCCAACGGGTGCAGTCGTTCCATTGTCGGAATGGCAGACACTTTTTGAGCTGAGTGATCGATACGGCTTTGTGATTGCCTCCGACGAGTGTTACAGCGAAATTTATTTCCGCCCTGAAGCTCCGCTTGGCTCACTAGAAGCATCAAAGGCCCTAGGACGACCTGACTTTAAAAATTTAATCGCTTTCACCTCACTTTCTAAGCGAAGCAACATGCCCGGACTCAGGAGTGGTTTTGTCGCTGGTGACAGTGCAATTGTTCAAAAATTTCTGCTCTACCGAACTTACCACGGCAGTGCGATGAGCGGCATGGTTCAACAAGCAAGCATCGCGGCATGGTCCGATGAGGCGCACGTCGTCGAAAATCGTTTGAAATACCAACGCAAATTTGCAGCGGTCACCCCTTTGTTGCAAAGTGTTTTAGAGCTAGCTCTTCCAGATGCTGGCTTTTACCTTTGGGCCAAGGTGCCTGGCGGTGATGACGAAGACTTTGCTCGTGAATTGCTCAGACAATACAACGTGACCGTGTTACCAGGCAGTTACTTGGCACGCGAAGTAGCTGGCCACAACCCAGGAAGGGGTCGCATCCGCATGGCCTTGGTGGCCGAAACCGATGAATGCTTGGAAGCGGCTCAACGCATTGTTGATTTCACCCAACACTACCTCGCGCCCAAACCATGATCAGCCCTGGTTTGTTCTACATTTAAAGCGGTTGAAGAATTTTCACTCGATTGACCGCTCCCAAGACCTTTGCTTTTTATCTCACCCACTTCTTAAACCCTCCGTTGACCTTTAACTCACATGACTTCATCCAATACTTCACTAGAAAACATCATCAACCAAGCCTGGGAAGACCGCGCTCAACTGAGTCCCAATGCCGCCTCCAAGGAAATTTTAGAGGCCGTTGAACACGTGATTGGCGAACTCAACAAGGGCAGATTGCGTGTGGCCACCAAGCAAGCCATGGGGCAATGGGAGACCCATCAATGGATCAAAAAAGCCGTGCTGCTCAGTTTTAGATTGCATGACAACCAAATGATTCACGCGGGCGATTTAGGCTTTTATGACAAGGTCAAAACCAAGTTCTCCAACTTGAGCGACGAAGAAATGAAGCAAAGTGGTGTTCGTGTGGTTCCCCCAGCGGTTGCTCGCCGTGGTTCATACATTGCTAAAGGTGCCATCTTGATGCCGAGTTATGTCAACATTGGCGCCTATGTGGACGAAGGCACCATGGTCGACACATGGGCCACGGTTGGCTCTTGTGCCCAGGTCGGTAAAAATGTGCATCTCTCAGGCGGTGTCGGCTTGGGTGGCGTCTTGGAGCCCTTGCAAGCCAATCCCACCATCATCGAAGACAACTGCTTCATTGGCGCCAGAAGTGAAATTGTGGAGGGCGTCATCGTGGAAGAAAATTCCGTCATCTCGATGGGCGTGTACATTGGACAAAGCACCAAAATTTACGACCGAGCAACAGGTGAAGTGAGTTATGGCCGGGTCCCTTCGGGCTCTGTTGTGGTGTCTGGCAGCTTGCCCTCTGCAGATGGGAAGTACAGCCTCTACTGCGCAGTGATTGTCAAACGCGTAGACGCTCAAACACGTGCCAAAACCAGTTTGAACGATCTTTTGAGAGACTGATTTATTTTTTTGCTCTATCAGGGCAAACCCACGACGTCACTCACCCGACTCCTCATCTGACCCATTGAGCGTTTTTCGCCGAGTGTTCACACCCCATCCATCAAGAATTCTTTTATGAGCAACACCTTGCAACTCACTGAGCAACTCATTGCCGAAGTTTCCGTGACGCCTGAAGATGCCCATTGCCAAGCCATTTTGGGCGAGCGTCTGAAGGCCTTGGGCTTTGAATGCGAAAGCATGCCAAGTGGCCCTGAAACCTTCAGGGTAAAAAACATGTTTGCGCTTAAGAAAACAAACACGCCGATGGGAGAAGATGCGCCTGTGTTGCTCTTTGCAGGCCACACCGACGTGGTGCCCACTGGACCGCTCAAAAATTGGTCCAGCGACCCGTTTACCCCTTCACACCGAGCGGGTAAATTGTATGGCCGTGGCACCAGTGACATGAAATCCTCGCTCGCAGCCATGGTGGTGGCCTGTGAAGAGTTTCTAACCCTCGAACCCTCACCGGCTTTTGCGATGTCTTTTTTACTGACCTCTGACGAGGAGGGACCTGCCACCGATGGCACGGTCGTCGTTTGCAACACCTTAAAGGCACGTGGCCAACGCCTTGATTGGTGCATCGTGGGTGAACCCACCTCGATCAAGACAACAGGAGACATGATCAAAAATGGGCGTCGCGGCACGCTAAGTGGCAAGCTGATTGCCAAAGGCGTTCAAGGTCACATCGCTTATCCTCAGTTGGCCAAAAATCCCATCCATTTGGTCACCCCAGCTTTGGCCGAATTGGTATCGATTCAATGGGATGAGGGCAATGCTTTTTTCCAGCCTACGACTTGGCAGATCAGCAACATCCATGCAGGCACGGGTGCCTCCAACGTCATCCCCGGTGAATGTGTGATTGATTTCAATTTTAGATTTTGCACAGAATCCAGTGTTGACAGCCTGCAGCAGCGCTTGAAGTCGGTCCTTGATCACCATGGCCTCGAATACTCCCTCCAATGGACCTTGGGTGGCCTGCCTTTCATCACCCCACCAGGCGAATTTGTGAGCTTGGTGCAAGAAGCCATCAAGACCGTCAACGGGCAAGAGGCTGCACTCTCCACCACCGGAGGAACAAGTGATGGGCGGTTTATCTCACAAATTTGCAAAGAAGTCATCGAACTCGGTCCTCCCAATGCAACGATTCATAAAGTCGACGAGCACATTGAAGTTGCTGAATTGGAGCGCTTGAAGGCGATCTATTTGCAAATTCTCAAAAGACTTCAAATCCATTTGACCCTTGATAAGCCGCATCAACAAAGACAAACATGAACCTTTTGGCGCTCATTGAGCAAGTCCAAGAGGCCCTGGACTCCTCGCAAGTGCACACAGGACACGGCACACTGAACACCTTTGATGAAGCTCACTGGTTGGTCTTTTGGTGCTTGGGGCTGCCACTGGACAGCGATGCCAGTGCCCTCAGTTCAGACACGCCTCAATACCAAAACATTAGCGATGAAAACATCCATGCCGTTCTCCAACTGACCCAAGAGCGCATTCAAAGCAGAAAACCATTGGCCTACTTGACCCAAGAGGCTTGGCTCCAAGGCGTGCCGTTCTATATCGATGAAAGAGCGATTGTTCCAAGAAGCCTGATCGCTGAGGTCTTGTGCTCGGGTAGCCTTGAGTTCATTCTCGGCTTTGAGCCCGATCAAGTCTTGGATCTTTGTACGGGCAATGGGAGTTTGGCTGTCTTATCAGCCCTGTATTGGCCAAAGGCCAAAATTGAAGGGCTTGATATCTCTGAGCCTGCGCTTGAAGTGGCCAAGATCAACGCCAACAAGCACGCTTTGAATGCACAGATTGAGTGGCGCTTGAGCGATGGCTTAGGGACTGCACTGGGGCCTTATGATTTGATACTTTGCAACCCGCCTTATGTGCCGCTTCAAAGCATGAATGAACTTCCTCTTGAATACCAACGAGAGCCCTCCTTGGCTTTGAGCTCAGGCATGGATGGCATGGATTTGATTCGCCAACTATTACCTCATATGCAACGTTACCTGACCCAAAGAGGGCTTTTGGTGCTAGAAGTTGGCCATGAATTGGGCACGCTTTCAAAGCTCTACCCCAACTTGCCTTGGATGACGTTTGACACTGAAATGGGTGACGACCAAGTGCTCGGCATCACAGCGCATGCTTTAGCCGCTTATTTTGAAAAACCTTAACCCCATCGCACCGCGTTCATAAAGAGAATTTTTAAGCCATGATTGTATTAAGAGATGTTGAGTTAAGACGAGGTGTACGCACTTTGATGTCCGGTGTGAACGTCACCATCAACCCAGGAGAGAAGATTGGACTGGTGGGTCGCAATGGCGCAGGTAAATCCACCCTTTTTGCCCTGCTGAATGGCCAACTTCAAGAAGAAAAAGGCGAGGTCGAGTTTCCCGCACATTGGAGACTTTCTCAAGTTGAGCAACACATGCCCGAGAGCGAAGATTCGGCAAGTGAGTTTGTCTTGGCCTCGGACATCAAACTGGCTCAGGCACAAGAACAACTGAGGATCGCAGAGCTTTCAGACGATGGCATGGCCATCGCTGAAAGCTACATGGCCTTGAGCGATGCTGGCGCTCACGACGCCTTGTCACGCGCACAGTCCTTGATCTTGGGTCTTGGCTTTAAAACACAAGATCTGGACAAGCCCGTCAACAGTTTCTCCGGCGGGTGGCGCATGCGACTGCAATTGGCACGCGCTTTGATGTGTCCCTCTGACTTGATGCTGTTGGATGAGCCTACCAACCACTTGGATTTAGATGCACTGGTGTGGTTAGAGAGTTGGCTTCAACGCTACCCTGGGACGCTGATCATGATCAGCCACGATCGAGAGTTCTTGGACGCGGTGACGCGCATCACTTTGCACATCGAGAACGGACAAATCACGCGCTATGGCGCCAATTACTCTGGTTTTGAAACCATGAGAGCTCAAGAGTTGGTCTTGCAGCAAGCCGCTTTTGAAAAACAACAAGATAAAATTTCACATCTACAGCACTTTATCGATCGCTTTAAAGCCAAGGCAAGCAAAGCCAAACAAGCACAAAGCCGCGTGAAGGCGCTAGAGCGAATGGAGAAAATCGCTCCCATGATGTCGCAGGCCGACTTCACATTTGCGTTCAAAGATCCCGTGCATTTGCCCAACCCCATGGTGGCCATTCAAGGTGGCGACTTTGGCTACCAAATCGACCATCAGACCACCATCATCTTGGACAAAGTGTCGCGCTCAGTGCTGAGTGGACAACGAATTGGCATCTTGGGCGCCAATGGTCAAGGCAAGTCCACATTTGTCAAAACTCTCGCTCAGGCCATTCCCCTCCTCTCAGGCGAAATCACGCAAGGCAAGGGCCTGTCAATTGGCTACTTTGCCCAACAAGAACTGGATGTCTTGGAGCTCAAACAAAGTCCCTTGGAGCACATGATTGAGTTGGCCAAGAAAGGTCCGATTCAAGGGCGAGAGCAAGAAATTAGAAATTTTTTGGGTACCTTCAAGTTCGCGGATCAAATGGTCAATCAAGCCGTCGGCACCTTGAGCGGAGGAGAAAAGGCGCGTTTGGTTTTGGCCATGATCGTTTGGCAAAGACCCAATTTATTGCTCTTGGATGAGCCCACCAACCATTTGGATTTGATGACCCGAGAGGCCTTGGGTATGGCCATCAATGACTTTGAGGGCACTGTGCTGTTGGTCAGTCACGACCGAGCTTTGCTCAGATCCGTTTGTGAGGAATTTTGGTTGGTTTCCCGCTCTGGCATCACGGACTTCAAGGGCGATATGGATGAATACCAAAAATACTTGCTTGAGGAATCTAAAAAACTACGCGATACACAAGCCCATTCAAGTGAAAGCAGTCAAACCACTCCTGCTGTGAACATGAAGGGTCTATCGCGTCAAGAGAAAAAACTCGAGTCGCAAAAGAAGTCCTCTCAGCAAGTCCATCACCAAACGCTCAAAAAGGAACTTCAAGTCATTGAGTCCAACATCAAACGCCTAGAAGTTCAAAAGCACACTTTGCTGGAGAACATGGCCCAAGCATCTAGCCCACAAGGCTCCACGCCCGCGCAACCCGCAGCAAGGGACGCAGGCATGGAGTTGGCTAAAAGTGGCAAGGCGCTTAAACAAGTTGAACTGAACTTGACCGAGTTAGAAGAGAAGTGGCTGGAGCTTAGCCAAGCCCT
>CAIMNS010000261.1 GCA_903842945.1 uncultured Burkholderiales bacterium | reverse complement strand
GTTGATTCAAAAGCGTGACTTCTAGGCAAGGAGATTTGATAGCTGTTCATTTTTCCTACATCCAAGCCCAAGGGTTGACCGATTTGGGTGAGCATGTGGTGGTCGCCGACTCTTTGTTTACCAAATCGAAAGTCGTCTCCAACCAAGATGTATTGGGCGCCTAGGCCATGGATCAACACGTCTTGGATAAAAGCCTCAGGGGTTTGATTGGCCAAATGTTCATCAAAACGCAAGACCACGCACTGATCAACACCACAACGGTTGAGTTCGTCAAGCTTGTCCCTCAAGTTGGCAACCCTTGGGGGGGCAATGGAGGGGTTGCGCAGAAGCTGGGCAAAAAACTCCCTAGGGTGGGGTTCAAAGGTCATCACGCAACTGGGCACGCCTCTGTGCCTGGCTTCTGAGTTGAGCAAGGCCAGCATGGCTTGGTGCCCGCGGTGGACACCATCAAAATTACCTATGGTCAAAGCGCAATGCTTGGCCAAGTTGGGGTGTTGAAATCCTCTGAAAATTTTCATGTTTGATGTCAAAAAGTCCAAAGATTCATGTTTGTCATGAAAAGAAGGTATATTGTCTATGCAAAGTGAGTGTGCGCCTATCAAGAGCTCTTTTTTTCATGAATTTTGCCACCTCGTGTGATAAAAGAGCGCTGGACAAAGGCCGCACTGCAGTGAGGTGGTCAATTTGGGTTTTCTCAAAGGGAGGCGTTCATTGAAAGTTTTGAAGTTATCCGCACAAGGTCTGCCGCAGTCATGGATTTCGCTGGAGCAAGCGGTGATCCATTATGCGGCCAACGATGTTCGTTGGGAGGCAGGTGCCCAGATCGCTGTATTTAGAGGTGGACACAATGCGATCACAGGAAAGCAATCCGTCATCACGGTCAACAGCATCATTGGCACGAGAGGGGTCCCCAACATCAGTCCCTTTTCATTGAGACCAGGGCTTACCAACGGAAAGCTGTTTGCTCGAGATCGAAACATTTGTGCTTATTGTGGCGGTTTGTTTTCTGAGTTGGAGTTGACCCGAGAGCACATCATTCCTTTTGCTCAACAAGGGGTCGATACCTGGATGAATGTGGTCACGGCTTGTCGCTCTTGCAATCACCGAAAAAGCAGTCGAACGCCAGAGCAAGCCAAGATGCCACTTTTGTACACGCCCTACGTTCCCTCATTGTGGGAGGATTTCATCTTGAGAAATCGTCGTATTTTGGCCGATCAAATGGAGTTTTTGACAGCGCATTTGCCTAAAAACTCAAGACTCTTTGATCAAACGCATTTGAACGATTAAGCCGTTTGCGTTTTGAGCCAGTTCTCTATCACTCTGGGGTAAAGCAAGTGTTCTTGGGTGAGCACCCGAGAGGCCAAACTGATCTGCGTGTCATCAGGCAAAAGCGGAACCAGCGCTTGGTCGATGATGTGCCCTGCATCAAGCTCCTCGCTGACCCAATGCACGCTTGCACCTGAAAACTTAACGCCTGCTTCGATCGCTCTTTGGTGCGTATGCAGCCCTGTAAAGGCGGGCAACAAAGAGGGATGAATGTTCATCACCTTGTTGGCGTAATGGGAGACAAAATACGGGCTCAAGATGCGCATGAAACCGGCCAAAACAACCAGCTCTGGCCGGTGGGGTTCAATCCTTTGTATCAAGGCCTCTTCAAAGGCTCGGCGAGGATGGGCGTCTTGAAGAAATTGTCGATGGTCCACCACCGCAGTTGGCAGGCCTTGTTCTTGAGCCCATTCAAGGCCCTCTGCCAAGGGGTTGTTGGAAAGCACAAGGCTGATTTGGGTTTGAAAGCGATGCAGCCATTGTGCCTTTTGAGCCCGCTTGACGATGCTTTTCATGTTGGATCCCCCGCCGGAGATCAAGATAATGATATTTTTCATGTGAGATGAAACTGACGGTTGGGGCTTGTAGATCAAGGCTTTGTTTCAGGGGTTCAAGACGTGTTGACGTTTCACTTGGAGGGTGTTGTTTTTCTGAAAAACTCAAGGGACATTGATTCTTTCAAACCTTTGAACAGATTGTCCATCAATTTCAACGCTTTCTAAAAACATCGCCGCGGGTCGCACCCATGTGCCACCCTCGTTTTTCAAGGCCTCATAGACCACCATGGTTTCCAACGACTCGCTGTGAAGCGCCATGAAGAGGACTTTGTAGAGTCCTCCCTTGTAGTGTCGGTAGGTGCCAGGGTCGATAAAAATATTGGGTTTTGGCCTTGTGTCGCTCATGGGTGAGAGAATACACCCATATGCATCCAAAATTACTTCTCCAAGCTTGTAGCGACCTGGTTCGTGCGGTGATTCAATTTGATCACCCAGCCGACGCCGTTGTTTCCAAATTCTTTCGTGATCATCGAAAAACTTACGCCCTAGGCCAAAGAGAGAGGTCGTTGTTGGCAGAAACGGTTTACAACGTTTTGCGTTTTAAGCTGCGCTACGATCACTTTGCCCCCTCGGGCTCTGGTCCTAAAGAGAGACGTTTGGCGATCCTGGGGTTTGCTCAGTACTTGATGGACCAGTCCCCCACAGGCGCACCCAAAATGAGTCTCAGGCCCTCAGAGGTGCCAAAGAAAAATCCCAGCAAAGATGCGCAGCGCTACAAAGCCAATGAAGCCGCACAAAAGAACAGGCACTCTCCTAAAGAAGAAGGGCCCATTGAGTTTTTGAAGGCCGCATTGACCGAGCCCGAGATCCGGTGGATAGAAGACTGTTTGAAAATCAACACAGCCGACTTGTTGGATCGCCATCGCCACAATTTGCCTGAATGGCTGGTGGAGCCTTTGAAAGCTCAATTGGGCGAAGAGTTTTGGGACTTGGTCGATGCCATGAACGCATCTGCACCCTTGGACTTAAGGGTCAACACCTTTGTGGCCAAGCGAGAGGACGTCCAAGCTCAGTTAAAGCTTGATGGCATCAAGGCGGTGTTCACGCCTTTTAGTCCTTGGGGTTTAAGAATTGCTGGCAAACCCAGCTTGAGCGACTTGACGTGTTTTAAAAATGGATCCATCGAAGTTCAAGATGAGGGTTCACAATTGTTGGCTTTGCTGCTCGATGCCAAACGCGGTGAGATGGTGGCGGACTTTTGTGCGGGTGCTGGGGGTAAAACCCTGGCCATTGGAGCTGGCATGAGAAACACGGGGCGTTTGTATGCTTTTGATACCTCGGCCCACCGTTTGGATGCCTTGAAGCCCAGGCTTGCAAGAAGTCAACTCTCCAATGTACACCCGGCCGTCATCGCTCACGAGCGCGATGAACGCGTCAAGCGACTGAGTGGCAAAATCGACCGTGTTTTGGTCGATTC
>CAIMNS010000260.1 GCA_903842945.1 uncultured Burkholderiales bacterium | reverse complement strand
GCTGAGAAAAGGCAACAATAAAAATGCCAGCGAAAGCAAAACGATGCCGTCTTGAAATCTCAACCAAAGCAGGCTTCGAATGCATTGTTGCAAAGACACATTCAATAATTTTTGTACCAGCACTGGATAGCCCAATTCACCAACTCGAAATGGCACCAAAATGACGGCAGCATTGTGAAGGAAAGTCAAACTCAAAGAGTCCCACAAACTGATCTTTCCATGTGCATCCCACTCTCCCTTAAAACGAAACGCTCTGAACAAGAAACTACTTAACCAGCCCAAAGTGCAAATCACCAGCACCGTTTTGGGAACATCCATTAACCGTGAAACTGTCAAACTCCAATCAGAGTGACGAATCAATGCCATGAGCAGCAAAAGTGCGAGCATCCAAAATACAAGACGGTAGAACCATTTACGAATTCGAACATGGGGTTCAAAATTCTTTTCAGAAATGACGTACTTCATTTTTTTAGCATCCCATTCATTGCAATCGGATTAAAAAATATTGTTTGACCAACATCATTGCGCGCATCAGTGAGATGCAAGCCAAATTGAATTGGATAAATTGCACAAAAAAGAAATCTGATTGCGGTGTTGCCAAATGCAAAGAAATCAGGATATGCAAAACAATGAGAAACACCCCACCACTGGCTCTCTGAAACCACGCATTCCAAGAATGCTGCCGCTCCCATAGGAGTGCGACTGCCACCACCGAAAAGGCCAACCCTGCCCCTGCAATCACATCTGAAGGCCAGTGCGCACCCACGGCAACTCGTGCCCAAGCAGCGATACCTGCTGTCAAAACAATGAGCACCAATTGCCAATTCTTGATGCCTCTTAGTTTCAAAACTGTGCAAACAATCAATGCACATGACATTGCAGCAAGTGCGTGACCGGATGGCATAGAACCGCTCAACAAGGGAGGATGGTCAATGATGCTTAAGTTTTCAACACCCAAAACGCTTGCAGGTCTTGGCATGGGAAACAAACTTTTGATCAGTTGTGCGATCACGGCACCAATGAGCCACGTTTTCAGCACCCAAGAGGTGATCTCGCCTGGAAAACGCTCGATTAACAAAAGAATCAACAAAATGACCCAAGCGTCTCCACCCAGATTGATCAAGGCCCAAAACCAAGCAGGCAATAACGGTGCGGCATGAATGTTCAACATCCAAGCTTGGTTCCAACCCGATGACATCAGCACAAAACTCAGGCTGACACAGGCAAGCAACGCAATGCTTGAATAAACCGCTACCTTGTAAGAAGAAAGTTGCAGAACAGATTGGTTATTCATAAAAGAGCCAGGCAAACAAAGGGTTTGCGACATTTTTATTTCAACCAAGTTTCATGACAGTGTCATGAATATTTTCTAAATTTGGGTCATGAAACGCAAAGTTCTGATCACGGGTACCGCAGGATTCATTGGCTCTCGGCTGTCCGAGCATCTGAATGCTCTGGGTTATGAGGTGCTAGGGTGTGACATCTACAACTTCAGAAATCAATTTTTTGATGTCGGCGATTCAAACCACCTGATTCTTCAAAGACTGCGCTACGACCGAATTGCGCACTTTCTTCAGAAAAATCAAATTCAATATCAACCCATTGATCTTTCAGACCATAGCGCAGTCATGGCGCTGTTCGAATCGTTTCAACCCGATGTGGTGGTGCATTTGGCGGCCCAAGCAGGGGTCAGGCATTCTGTCAAATCACCCATGGACTTTGTGAAATCCAACTTAAACGGTTTTGCAAATGTTCTAGACGCATGCAAGAAATATGAAGTTCAAGAATTTTTGTACGCCAGCTCTTCCAGCGTATATGGCGCTAGAACCGATGCGCCATTCCAAGAAACAGACCGTTGCGACACCCCCGAATCTTTCTACGCAGCCACCAAAATGGCCAATGAACTGATGGCGCAGGCCTACTTTGCGCAGTACAAAACACCCTCGCTCGGACTTCGGTTCTTCACAGTCTATGGCCCATGGGGCAGGCTGGACATGGCGCCGCTACTCTTTGCTCAAAAAATGCGCAAAAAACAGCCCATTCAACTCTTCGGAGATGGCTTGTTGAAAAGAGACTTTACCTACATTGAAGATACTATTTTCGCTTTGAGTCGGCTGATTGAACTGGGCATCAGCCGGCATGGCGTTGACGTTGTCAATGTGGGGCACTCTAACCCCATTCAAGTGACAGAGTTTGTCAAAATACTGTCAGAGTGCCTTGGTATCGAACCTGTGGTTGAATTAGCGCCCATGCAAGTGTCTGACGTGCCCCTCACATGTGCCAGCGACCTCAAGCTTGTAAAGCTCATCGGAGAATGGCCTCACACAAGCATGAAAGATGGATTGACTGAAATGGCGAAATGGCTTCTAAACTGGCAGCCTGCTTGAATCAAGAAAAAGGCATGCCAGCCTTAAATTTCAATGACAATTTTTCAAAAAAGCATTCACAAAGAACTTCTTAGGAATTTTGGCGGTTCAACGGTCATCTTGTTCACCATTGTGATGACCATCATGCTCATTCGCATCTTAGGGCAGGCCTCTAAAGGACAGGCCGATCCTTCAGAAGTCATTCTTTTGATTGCTTTGAATGGCGTGGGAAATGCAGGTCCCATCCTCACTTTGAGCATGTTTGTTTCCATTGTTTATACGTTCTCAAGAATGTACCTTGACAGTGAAATGATCATTTGGTTTTCGAGTGGATTAAGTCTGTCAAAATTTCTAAAACCGCTCTGG
>CAIMNS010000259.1 GCA_903842945.1 uncultured Burkholderiales bacterium | reverse complement strand
GGGCTAAGTTGTTGAATTATATGGGGTGGCTGATGGGACTCGAACCCACGACAACAGGAATCACAATCCTGGACTCTACCAACTGAGCTACAACCACCACGCAACAGATTATAACTTGAAGTTAGAAATTATCAAATTTTGGGCATCAATTAATTCTCAACGCCCTAAGTACATATTACTTGTCAATAGAACCCAAAGGTTTTGTGGTGACTTTGAATTGCTCTTTAAGGTAGTTGTAATAGGCCAGACTTTCAGTTTGGGCCAGCCATTGTCCAAACTGCGCCTTTTCACGACTTCTATTGGCTGAGGCTGTATCGTTTGGCTCAACCTTTAGAATTTTAATCACAGCGTAGCCATCAGCACCAAGGTCAACACCCGCAAAGACTGGAGTGTCCTTTAAAGGCGCTCTCAGGGCCGCCTCAACGACTTTTTGCGACCAGTCTTTGGTTTTCTCTCTAGAAATCACGAAGGCAGTTGGTAAGTTGGCAGAGCTAGGATTGGCTTTCCAAGCGGAGAGCTTGTCCTCACCTTGCTTCTTTGACAATGATTCGGCCTTTTCACGTTTATAGAGTTGCTCGACTTGCTCTTTAACCAGCGAGAAATCTTTTGTTTTTGCGGGCCGATATTCACGTACGCGTGCCGCCACCAATGTGTTGGGGGCAACTTCAATGGCTTCTGTGTTGTGTTTTTTCTCGACAGAATCTACAGAAAATACAGCACTTAAAAATTTAGGGTTTTGAAGCCAAGCCGGCTGTGATGATGCATTGGCTGCATTGGGTTGTTTGTTAAGTGCATCTATGGTGCCAAGTGGCAACTTGAATTTATCAACGACAGGCTTTAGGCTTTCTGATTGTTCGTAGACCAAGTTGGTGAACTGCTCTGCAACTTCAGCAAATTTCTTTTGAGACTGTTGCTTCTTCAAATCACTTTCAATAGAGGACCTAGAAGACTCAAAACTTGGCATCTGAGGCAACTTGATATCGACCAACTTGATGATGTGGAATCCAAAATCTGATTCAACCAACTCACTTGTTTGCCCTTTGTTTAAAGAAAAAGCCACATCTTCAAACGGCTTGACCATGGCTCCACGGCCGAAGTAATCGAGATCCCCACCCTTGTTGGCAGAACCTGGATCTTGAGAATACTGTTTGGCCAAGGCAGAAAATTGATCTGGCGATTTCTTGACTTGAGCCAATACCTCAAGTGCTTTGGCTTTGATCTTTTCCTTTTCAGCCGCAGGCATATCCTTAGGCGCGTTCAACAAAATATGGCTGGCCCTTCTTTGTTCTAAGCCAGCAAGTTTTGATTGATTTTGTTCAAAATACGTTCTGACATCGGCTTCTGACAAGCTAATACTTTTTTGAACGGTTGGCAAATCCAAGACAACATATTCAATAGCGGCTTGCTCTGGCGATTGAAACAGGGCCGAATGGGACTGATAGTAAGCATTGAGCTCATCGCTGCTAGGCTTGATAGAGGTCAGAAAGTCTAAAGGCGAGAATTTGACAATTTGAACTGTTCTATTTTCATAATAAGCGTTGAGCGTGCTCGCCACAAGCGTGGCAGAATTGATGACCGAATTGCTGACCCCAGAGAGGACTTGTTGGGTTGCCAAATCATTTCGCATTTGAGCCTCAAAGGACTCAGGCGTCATACCTTGGGCAGCCAAAAGATCTTTGTACTTTTCAAGATCCAATGAGCCATCCGGCTTTCTTAAAGTGGCTATTGCAGGATTTTGTGACAACGTATTGGCCAACCTTTGATCGCTGACTTGTAAATTCAATTGGTCTGCGGCCACTCTCATGACACGATCTCGAACCAAGCGCTCAAGTGTCCCAAGTTTTGCCATGGGTGAGTCAAACATCTTTGAATCTAAATTGGGCATGGAAGCCCTCATTCGCTCCACTTCGTTACGGTGAGCATTGTCCAATTCGGATTGAGTGATCTTATGACCATCAACAGTTGCTACCGCCTCCCCCTTGTCCAAAAATCGGTTGTAGCCATCAATACCAAAAAGTACAAATGAAGGAAAAATCAGCAGAAACAGTAAGAACTGCATGATTTTGGTGTGCTGACGGACGAAATCAAACATGCGACCCCACGAAAAAGTAGAGATTAAAAAAACAAAAAGGCGAACTGCGTTCGCCTAGGGTCGGTTGGTGGGTGATGACGGGCTCGAACCGCCGACCTACGCCTTGTAAGGGCGCCGCTCTACCAACTGAGCTAATCACCCAACCTTTAACCTTGAACCAGATTAATTCAAGGCTTCTTTCAAAGCCTTTCCTGGCCTAAACTTTGGCACCTTAGCGGATTTGATTTTGATGGCCGCGCCAGTGCGTGGATTGCGACCCGTGCGAGCGGCTCTTTTGGTCACAGCAAATGTACCAAAACCGACCAGAGAAACTGTTCCACCCTTTTTCAAGGTGGTCTTTACAGCACCTACAGTAGCCTCAAGGGCTCTAGCGGCAGCAGCCTTAGAAATATCAGCGTGCTTAGCAATATGTTCGATCAATTCAGATTTGTTCACAAAAAATCCCCTACCCAAAAGCGTGATGTTTATCGATAAATTCAATTAAGCATTGTAAATGAAATCCATCTAAAAAGCTTAAAGCAAATCAAACTCATTTTTATCATTGATCGATCAAAGAAAATCATCAATCAAAAACAAATAAATCAGCGTGGGAGGGGATTTTAGACGATTAATTAAATCAAAAATGCTTTTTGAGAAAGAAATTTTGTTAAATTCAAATGCATTGAGCTATCGCTTTCCCTAAGTCAGACGTTTGACCCTTTCCGCCAATATCAGGGGTCAACGGGGCCCCACTTTGGGGCTCTAAACTCGCCTCGATACCGGCCAAAATAGCATCGTGCGCATTTTTGTAACCTAAAAATTCAAGCATCATTGCACCGCACCAAATTTGACCAATTGGATTTGCGATCCCTTTTCCAGCAATGTCCGGTGCAGAGCCATGGACTGGCTCAAACAAAGATGGCGTTTCGCGGGTGGGGTTCAAATTGGCAGATGGTGCAATCCCTATCGTGCCAGTACAAGCGGGGCCCAAGTCGCTCAAAATATCACCAAATAAATTGCTTGCAACGACCACATCAAAGAAGTCAGGTCGCTGAACAAAATGCGCTGTCAAAATATCAATATGAAATTTATCCAACAAAATATCTGGATATTTTTTCGACATTTCTTGAACCCGCTCATCCCAAAAAGGCATGGTGATCGCAATTCCATTGGATTTCGTCGCACTGGTCAGATGCTTTTTAGGTCTTGATTGCGCCAATTCAAATGCAAATTTCAAGACCCTATCAACGCCCACCCGAGACATCACCGTTTCTTGCATGACAATTTCACGCTCTGTACCAGCGTACATACGTCCACCGACACTCGAATACTCTCCCTCGGTATTTTCTCGAACAATGTACATGTCAATCTCTCCTGGCATGCGTCTCGAACCATCGCGACGCACCACAGGAGCGATGATGCCTGGCATGAGCCGAGCAGGCCTTAAGTTGATGTACTGATCAAACTCACGACGAAACAACAAAAGCGAATTCCACAAAGAAATGTGATCAGATCATCTTTCTGCGCACGATTATCCCCGGTGGCGCGTCTCATTCCTACGGCATTCAGGTGGCCCGCCTTGCCGGTATGCCGTCTGATGTCATCGAGCGCGCCAAGGAAATTCTGCGCAACCTGGAAAGCG
>CAIMNS010000258.1 GCA_903842945.1 uncultured Burkholderiales bacterium | reverse complement strand
CGCATCAGAGATTGGATAGAGCGTGAACTCAGTCATAGGCGTGTGTCTCAAGCGGGAGCCAGTGTCCTTGAAGTCGCTCATTTGCGTGAGCACGATCGCTTGCGTCGATATGTCATGAAGCATTTACCAATGACCGATCTTCCCCATGCGTTGGTCATCCACGCAAGGGAAGATGAGGTGGCTGGTTTGTCAAATGTAAGGTGGTTGGAGAAAAGTTGGCAACTCGGTCAAATCCAAGTTGTTTTGCTTGACAACAGTTATCACATGATCACCATTGACAACGACCGAGAACAGGTTTGCAAGGCCATTTTGGATTTTCTAAGCGTTGATCCTTTTCCAACTAGGGTGTCTACACCCTAGTTGGGCTGCCCTCAAAGGCAACACAGTGTCAAGAACGAAAAAAGGCCTAATGGGTATTAGGCCTTGTTCACAGACTGGGGTGGTTTGAATAGGGGGTCTATTTACCAGTCGTCTGAGCCACCACCAGAACTTGAACTGTCGTCCCATGAACTGGAGTCGTTCACGCCAAAATTGCTGCCTCCCATATCGTAATTGTTACTGGGCGCAGGTTGAAACCCGTTGTCTTGAAGCCCTTGGCCTGGCGTTGGGTTGCTATTTCCATTTCCATGACGGTCCCCCATCATGTTGTGCATCAAGGCCTCGCCAGCAACCATGCCAGCGCCAAGGGCTGCGCCCGTGGCCAAGCCACCAAGAATGCCTGATCCCATCGAGCCACCGCCGCCCATCATGCCGGGTCCACCCATCATGCCAGGTCCACCCATTGGAGTCGGACCATACCCACTGGGTTGAAGCCCACCTGGATTGCCGCCATAACCAGGCATGGGGGAATAAACCTCTCTTGGACGGGTCATCATGCGAACGATAAAAAAGACAAAGGCCAAGGCTGCAAAGCCCAAGACCCAAGGCAAAAAACTAAAGCTTGAAGAGGGGGCTGGCGTATTTTGATAAGAGTTGGCCACTGGCTGGGCAACAGGTGCAGGCGCACTTAAACGGGCCTGTAAGCCTTTAACGGCCTCTTGCTTTGCAAATGGCAGGCCTGGTGCGAGTTTTTCAGCGATGCTTAACTCATCCTTGGCCGCCGCTAAGCGACCCTCTTTGGCTAAAATCTCCGCATGAACAAAGTGGGCCTTGGCCGAGTTGGGGTGATCGGTCAGGACTTGCTTCATCATGGCCTCGGCCTGGCTGAAGTTGCCAGATTCAGCGGCCTTGTAGACCTCTGCCATGCTGGGATCCGCTGCGTGAGCAAAAACGGCTAAAACCATTGAGGCACTGAGCAGGATGGTTTGGAAGAAATGTTTCAAGAACTGGGAATTTTTCATCTAGGTCAACTCCTTTATTGGGGTTTGATTCATTTTGGGGTGAATTTTGGTGTTTCAAGACCATACCTCGCACCTTAGTAGCGCATTTTGCACGAAATAAAGATGTTTTGTCTGGAAAGGGTTAATGTTTGTTCAATATCAACCTTGTTTGAAGGCGATGGGGTCAAAAGCCCTTTTTTTTAAAAAAATGACCTGTTGCGAGAACATCTTGTGGGTATGGGCGAAAGACACAAGGGCAGTAGGGACAAGTTGGGTATAAAAATCATTTTGATGGTCCTCTTTAGGTTTAAAAGTTGCTAAGATGTCCAGTTGCCCGCCACGGAGGGCAGTCAATTTCGTCGTTTTTGTCTTGTAAGGAAATTTTTATGTCTTCTTTGTTGTCCAGTGCTTCAATTCCTGTCTTTAAACTCATGCTAGGTAATTTAAAAGTTTGTTTGGAAAAGGCTCAGGCCGATGCAAGCCTGAGGGGCTTTGATGCGCAAGTGTTTTTTGACTACAGACTCGCGCCCGATATGTTGCCCTTTAAAAAGCAAGTTCTGATTGCCTGCGATGCAGCCAAGTTGTGCGTTGCTCGCATTGCTCAGATCGAAGCGCCTAAATTTGAAGACAACGAGACTGATTTTGCTCAATTGATCGAAAGAGTCAGCAAGACCCTCGCCTGGATTTCTACAGTTTCACCTGAAGCCATGGACCAAGGTGCAGGTCGTGAGATTACTTTTGCAGTGGGTAAAACCATGACCAAAACCATGAAAGCGGAAGACTACTTGACCCAGTGGGCCTTGCCCAATATGTTTTTTCACATCACCACCACCTATACAATTTTGAGGCACAATGGTGTTCCCCTAGGTAAGATCGACTATTTGGCAGGTTCTCTGCCTGCTTGAGGCGACCAACAACAGCTCTGCCTTGTCGAATCTAAGGGCAAGCCTACCCCAAGCCCAAGTAGCCCCACACTTTGGATGCAAATGATTGAAATTTGCATCCAATTTCAACTCCATTGCGTTCTTCCTTATGGCCATCAAGTCCACCATCTATAAAGCCAATTTACAAATCGCGGACATTGATCACAGTTACTACGCAGATCATGCGCTTACCTTGGCCAGGCATCCAAGTGAGACCGATGAGCGCATGATGGTGAGATTGGTTGCTTTGTCTTTGAACGCCTACCTCATCAATGAATTGTGTCAAGGTGATGCAACATGGGCCTTTGGGGCGGGTTTGTCAGATCCCAACGATCCTGATATTTCACTGACCGATTACACGGGCAGAAAACGAGTTTGGATAGAGGTGGGTCAACCCGATGAAAAGCCCTTGGTCAAGGCGTGTTCTCAGTCAGACTTGGTCTTGGTCTATGCTTTCAATCACGCAAGGAACATTTGGTGGGCTGCTTTGAAAAACAAAGTATCTCGATTGGATAAATTGAAAGTCTTTGGCTTAAGTCATGAAGCGACACAATCTTTGGTCAGCATGGCTGAGAGAAGCATGCAGTTGCAAGCCACCATACAAGAAGAGACGCTCACGCTCAGCAGTCAACTGGGCAGCATAGAAGTCGATACAACGCTTCTGTCTTGAGTGGCATCAACCGTTGGATCGGTATCGATTCAAGGTCTTTTTCTTTGAACGTAAACATTGACCAGTCTGAGGGCGATGGGTCCAAAAAGCTTAGAAAAAGTATGCCGGTATTTGGCAAATTTCAAATAAGCCCAGGACAAGGGACCTTGGAGACTCGGTGCAGCTAAAAAATGGGCGAGGTTCTTCATACCGACCAATTCATAAGCCCTGGCAAAGACCTGAATGCCGTCCAAGAGTTCTCCCGTGTTCGTTTTTCCTTTGATGCTTTTCATGGCCACTTCACAAAGAACGCCGTGGGCTTGTTCAGAAAAGTTACTGTCCGTGATGTCTTCAAACTTCAAAAGACCTGCCTTGTCTTTGTGCTCCAACAAGCGCATCTCAGCCAAGCACAAGGGACAGCTGCCGTCAAAATACAAGGTCAACTTTGTTTGCGTGTTTTGAGCCAAACCCACCATTTGCAATCTCTAGGCCATCACAAGGTGAACAAGGGATGGTGCAAGCCGCCAGCTAAATTTTCCGCAGCCCAAATCAAGGGGTCTTGTTCTTTTGGCAACAAGACGCCGGCCGCTCTGATTTGATGAGACCTGCCCTGCAGTGCTGGCGGTTGAACTTGAGCTTGGGGTGCCATTGCAAATTCGTACAACATGCGGCGAGCCATCACAATGGCGCGGTCTGTGGGGAGTAACTTTTCAGCATCATGGTCTTGAATGGCTCCCATGCTTTCTTGAAGCGATGCATCTTGCATAGAAATACCAAAAACACCAGAGTAAGAGCGCTTCTCTTTTTGAGCGACACGGTCAATCATGTACTCGTTTTGCATATTTTGTGACGGTCTGAAACTTTTCTCTGATTCATACTGCACATGGATGCCTTTGCCGGCTTGCATGGCCTCTCTCTCCTCAGTTGAGAGCGGCTTGTCGGGGTGGTAGTTGATGCTCCAAGCCATGCAGTGCTGGTCGTCAACAGGAACCCAAAGATGTCCACCAAGTGCGTGCTCACCAAATGGAGGAATCAAGGTGTACCAAGGGAAAATCCACTGGGTGATCCGCCAGTAATAATTTTGATCATCTCCGTTTCTTCTGCCATACAAGGTCATGCCGAAGTCGGTCTTTTCAATCGTGAAAATAACATTGCCATCGGCTTTGATGTACTTCAGGGCTTGTGTGCCAACATGCATGGGGTCGATATCGACCTCATAGCGGTGAACAAAGGAGACATGCGCGGTGTCAATGCCGCCTTCCATGGCTTGTAAAAAATTGGACTCTTGCAAGCGCCTTGAAATGAAGACGTGGCTCTCGGGTACCAAACACCACTCGAGCTCGGGCAAGTCGGGTTGCGTACCCTCAGGCCCCATGTAAGCCCAGACCAAGCCAGCTCTCTCCACGCACGGATAAGATTTGATGTGCATCTTTTCACACAACTCTGGCGCAGAAGGAATATCAATGCATTGACCCTTGCGATTGAATTTAACGCCATGGTAGGCGCACCTGAGCCCACCTTCTTCGTTCCTGGCGAAGTAAAGGGACACCCCTCTGTGTGAGCAAAACTCGTTGACCACGCCGACAACGCCTTCGGTATCTCTGAAGACGATGAGTTTTTCACTCATGATCTGAACCCTGACTTGTGGACCATCGGGGTCTTTGACTTCGTCACTTGAGACAACAGGTACCCAGTACCTTCTCAGCAAATCCCCCATGGGGGTACCAGGTCCAGTTTGCGTCAAAGCTTGTGACATCTCCTTGTTCATGAAGAATTTATCCTTAAAACTAAAAAACAATTAAAAAAATGAAACGATCACAGCTTAGGAATGGACACCACCATCACGGCGGCTTGACCCGCATCCACCGCTTTTAAGCACCGTTGAATGGCGGACTCCAACTCATGGGGCTCGTTCACTCTTTCAGCATGCGCGCCAAAGGCGGCGCCGACTTGTTCAAATTGACGTTTTTCACCATGGTGCTTGGCATGAAAATTTTGCTCTTTAGCTGCGTACCCATCAGGGTGCACCCTGAGAGTGGCTTCTTTCACAGCTTGCCAGCCCCCATTGTCCAGCACAACGGTGAAGATCGGTAGGCCTTCAGCTTGTGCAACTGAATAGACCGAGGTGGGCGTGGAGAAGTGAAAGCCACCATCTCCAACGATTTGAACCACACGTTTTTTGGGATTGGCCAAACGAATACCAAGTGACATGCCTCCGCTGTAACCCAAGCCCCCGCCGGCGGCACCAAACAAGGTCTTGGGTTGATTTCGAGGCAAATGGTTCATCACCGCCAAAGAGTGTCGGATGGCCTCGTTCAAGACGACATCGTCGCTGTCTATCATGCCATTCAAGGTGTGGCAGACGAAGTTGGGCTGAACAGCGCCTGAGCTGCCCTTGTTTTGAGCCTCGGATTGAAGCCGGTTTTTGCGAGCCTGGTTGAGTTGTGTCACCTCTTGTAATCTTTTCGCAACTTGGACTTCATGCTCGGCATTGACCATGTTTTTTGCAACTCTCAACAAGTCCTCCAAGAACAAGGCACTGTCTGCTTGTATTCTTGTTTGTGTGGCAAAGCCCCACATGGGGAAATCTTTTTTGATCGGATCTTGATCAATGTGTATCCATTGGGTCTGGGTCTGGGGTTGCCCGTATTTGGGTAGCCACGGCACATCGGTATCGATCAAAATACCGATGTCGGTGTTCGCAAAGCCATGAGAGGGATCAAAGCCACAAAACCAAGGGTTGTCTCTTGAAATGTTGTTGTGAGTTGAGCTGTATTCATAGACCCGGATACCCAAAAGGGAAGCCAACTCCCCTAAAGCATGAAAAGCCTTGGCGCTTCGGCCCAAGTAACTGGTCACCAGCATGGGGTTGTGCGCCTTGATCAACTGCTCAGCCACACTTTTCAATTGCGCCTCTGAGGCCGAACCTTGGAGGACTGGGCCATAGTCTTGGGCACTGAAGGGGTGAACACGTTGTTCTTCCCAGTTTTCTGCCAAGGTCTCTCTGGGTAGGCTCATGTAGACAGGCCCAGGAGGATCTGAATGCATGATGCTGTGAGCTCGTCGGACCACTTCCTTGGCCACCACACCAGAGGGCAATGTGTATTCCCATTTGGTATAGGGACGGACCAAGGACGCCATGTCAAAGGGGTCTTGAACAAAGTGCACATAATTGTCTCTGGAGCCCATCAACTCCCCACGGATCGTGAATGGAGCCCGGCCCGCCATCAGCAAAACCGGTAAACGTGCACGCATGAGGTTGTGCATGCCCATGACGGCGTTGGCTGTGCCCGCGTCCACGTGGACCAAAACGCCTTGACCTCTTCCTGTGAAAGCAGCAAAACCTCCCGCCATATGAATGGCCACATTTTCGTGGGGGCAGGTGATGACTTTTGGCATGGGCTTGCCCAAAGCGGAGAATTTCGCCATCTCTTCAATCAAGGTGGCGTGGTCTGTACCTAAATTACAAAATAAATACTCGATGCCCGCCTCCATAAGGCCTTCTAAAAAGTAATGAGCGGCTGAATGCATGGAGGTGTTCGCAGGACTTGGGTCTTTAGGGGTCATGATGAGTCGGGTGAGTGATGGATGAAAAAGTTTTCAAAGCTAAAACGGTTGTGCTTGGTGCTTTGAGCTTTTGCTTATTTTATGTTTTTTTAATGCATTTCGCTTGAGCTTGTCACGCTGGGGCCAATTAAAAGGGGTAAAACTCTGCACCAGTGCCTTCAAATCCTAGGGAGAACATGAATACCAAGTTTTTTGTATTGGGTTACAACTTCAGGGCAATGATGCAGGCCAAAGAAATGAATCAAAAGGTGTCGAAGCATGTTGGGTCTTCAAGAGCTTAAAAAAACGCTCCGAGCGGTGATGTTTGATCAATACGGCACGGTGGTTGACATACAAGGCGGTTTGGTCAAAGCCATTGAACCGTTTTTGGCAGACAAAGGGTACAAGGGATCGGCGAACTCCTTGGTCACTTGGTGGAGGCGCACGCATTTTGAAAACTCCATGATCGATGCGCTTTTGCATCAAGCCCACACACCCTACCGTGAGATTGGGCATCGATCGCTGGACTACACCCTTGAGCGAGCTGGCATAGAGCACTCGATGGAGGATGTCAAAAGATTGGTCGCATGCATAGAGACGTTGGCGTGTTTTCCTGAAGTGCCCATGGCATTGAAACGCATCAAGGAGCATTACCCGATTGCAGTTCTTTCCAATGGAGACCCGGACATGCTGGAGCGGGCCAAGCATTTTCATGGCGTGCCATTTGATCGAGTGTTGTCGGTTGCAGCAGCTGGTGCCTTCAAGCCCCATGTGAACACCTATACCTATGCGGCCCAAGCCATGGGCCTTCAAAGGCAGGAAATCCTTTTTGTGGCCAACCACGCATTTGACTGTATAGGTGCCAAAGCCGCAGGCATGCGAACGGCCTTCATCGATCGAAGAGGCCGCCCCTTTGGTCAAACACCCCATCAACCCGATCTCATCTTGAAGGACATGACGGCCTTGGCCGATGTGTTGTCCCAACCCGTGAACTAGATTTTTTCAACCCATCTGAATCTTCAACACAGATGCATCAGGGGTTCGCAGATGGGGCCTCTTTTTCTAGTCGACGACTTAAAAAGGCTTGAACCTCACCAGCAATGCCTTTCCTAAACGCCATGACGCATAGCACAAATATGGCGCCGATGATGACCGTCACCCAAGAGCCAACTTTGTCAGACAAGGTGTCTTGAAGGGTCACCACAATGCCTGCACCCAAAACGGGGCCAATGAAGGTGCCGGCTCCGCCTAGCATGGTCATCAAGATGACCTCTCCAGAGGTTGCTTGAAGTACATCAGACAAGGCTGCAAAGCCAAGTACGACACATTTTAAAGAGCCCGCCAGTCCAGCCAAGGTTGAGGATATGACAAACACCAATAACTTTTGTCGATCCACAAAATAACCCAATGAGCAAGCTCGAGTTTCGTTTTCTCGAATGGCTTTGAGGACTTGGCCAAAGGGAGAGTTCACGACACGTTGGATGAACAAGAACACCAGCACAAACACCAAAAAGACGAAGTAGTACATGCTCAAGTCGTCTTTCAAGGACACAAGACCTAGGAGGTCGCCGCGAGAGACGCCTTGGATGCCATTTTCTCCTCCGGTAAAAGAGGCTTGAAGACAAACAAAATAGACCAATTGAGAAAGTGCCAAGGTGATCATGGCAAAGTAAATGCCCGAACGTCGAATCGCAATGAATCCAATGACCAAGCCCAACAGACAAGACGTCGTCATGCCCGCAAAAATGGCCATGACGGTGCTCAATTTATAAGCGGTGATCATGTGTGCCGTGATGTAGGACGAGAACCCAAAATAAGCCGCATGACCAAAGGAGAGCATGCCACTGTAGCCTAGCATCAAGTTGAAGGCGCATGCAAAAATGGCATAGCAATACAACGTCATCAAATAAACGGGATAGATGCCTAGCCATGGGGCGATCAAGCCCAAGATGAGCAAAGAGACGTAAAAAATCAAAGTTAAATTCTTCATGCGTATTTAATCTTTGCCAAAGAGGCCACTTGGACGCCAACAAAGCACCACGGCCATGATCACAAACACCACAATGTTGGAGGCCTCGGGATACAGCACCTTGGTGAAGCCCTCAATCACGCCCAATGACAGACCGCTCAAAATAGCACCCAAAATCGATCCCATGCCTCCTATGACCACGACCGCAAAAACAACGATGACCAAGGACGATCCCATCAAGGGAGAGACTTGGATGATGGGTGCCGATAAGACCCCAGCAAAGGCGGCCAACGCAACACCTGCACCATAGGTCAGCATCACCATGCGTGGCACATTGATGCCAAAGGCTTGGACAAGTTTTGGATTTTCGGTGGCGGCTCTGAGATTTGCACCCAAACGAGTGCACTCAATCAAATACCAGGTCAAAAAACAAACGCTCAATGACGCCACAATGACCCAAACGCGGTAAATCGGCAAGATCATGAACCCCACATCCAGTGCGCCTTTCAGCAAGTCAGGAACAGGATAACTTTGTCCAGATGAGCCAAACAATTCTCTGAGCACGCCCTCGGCAATCAAGGACAAGCCAAAGGTGAGAAGCAGGCCATAAAGGGGGTCAATTTTGTACAGATGCTTTAAAAAGGCACGTTCAAGTCCAACGCCAAGCATACCCACCACCAAGGGGGCAAGCAAGAGAGCCACCCAGTAATTGACCCCAAAGCGACCCCATAAAAACCAAGCTGCATAAGCACCCAGCATATAAAAAGCGCCATGGGCAAAATTGACCACGCCTAGAAGTCCAAAAATCACGGCCAGCCCCAAGCTCAGCATGGCGTAAAAAGAACCGTTCAAGAGCCCAAGCAACAATTGCCCCAAGATCACTTGGGTTGGGATGCCAAAAATGTCACTCATTGCCTATTGTCTCCAATAGAAAGGGGCCACACACCGCGAGACCATCGACAGGGGTGTGTCCCTTCATGTTGACGCTGAAAAAACTTGAATTCAAATTTATTTCTTTTTAAGCAAAGGGCAAGTGGAATCTGACAGAGGACCGAAGGCTTCCTCTCCTGACATTTTTTTGACCACTTTGTAATAGTCCCATGGGTACTTGGATTCAGCTGGCGTTTTAACTTGCATGACGTACATGTCATGCACCATCACGCCATCTTCTCGGATGTAGCCCCCTTTGGCAAACATGTCATTGATTTTGATTTTTCTAAGCTGCTCCATCACCTTGTCGGGGTCGGTGGTGTTGGCCGCTTTGACTGCATTCAAATAGGTCATGGTTGCAGAGTAATAAGCGGCCTGATTCATGGTGGGTTCTTTTTTCATTTTTTCAAAAAAGCGCTTGCCAAAGGCTCGAGTTTCTGGGTTCAAATCCCAATACCAACCCGTGGTGAGGTACAGGCCTTGTGCGGTTTGAAGACCCAGGCTATGAATGTCACTGATGAAAGCCAAAAGCGCTGCAGGCTTCATGGTTTTGGTGATGCCAAACTCGTTGGCCGCTTTCAATGAGTTGGTGAAGTCACTGCCCGCATTGGACAATCCAAGCACTTGAGCGCCTGAGCCTTTGGCTTGCAAGAGAAAGGATGAGAAGTCAGAGGCCGATAAAGGCACTCGCACTGAGCCAATGGATTTACCTCCATTGGCGGTCAGGACCTTGGTGGCTGCATCTTGGAGTTGCGTGCCAAAGGCATAGTCTGCTGTCAAGAAATACCATGACTTTCCACCGTTTTGAGTGATCACACTGGCTGTGCCGTTGGCCAGGGACGTGGTGTCATAGGCATAGTGAACGGTGTAGGGGGTACAGTCTTGGTTGGTCAAAGAGGCGCCAGCTGCACCGATGGCCATGAACGGCACTTTTTTCTCGGCGGCGACTTTTGCCATGGCAATGCTCACGCCGGTGTTGGAGCCCCCAAGCAGCATGTTGAGATCATTTTTATCGGCCCATTCTCTGAATTTCGAGGAGCCAATGTCGGGCTTGTTTTGGTGGTCAGCACTGATAAAAACAATTTTCTTACCAAGGACAGTGCCACCAAAGTCGGCAATGGCCATTTTTGCGGCTTCAACGCCCCCAGCGCCAATGACGTCGGCATAAAGCCCCGCCATGTCATCGATGTCACCAATGACGACCTCGTTGCCGGCTTGCGAGGCCAAGGGGTTGAGCAGGGCAGCAACCGCGCTGGCTAGGGCCAATGATCTCAACGACTTCTTAAAATTGAACGATTTCATGCTTGTCTCCTTTGAAAATAAAAAAAATACCAAAGCCCTTAAGAGGGTCTTTTTTTAAACACCTAAAAATTCGTGCAGCATTTCCATCTTGTCGCTCAATTGCGACTGAGAGAAAGTTTCGATGATTTGGCCATGCTCCATCACGTAGAAACGATCGGCAAGTGGTGCAGCAAACCTGAAGTTTTGTTCAACCATGACGATGGTGAAACCTTTTTTGCGAAGTGCGGTGATCATTTGGCTCAAGGCTTGAACGATCACGGGCGCGAGACCTTCAGAGATCTCGTCCAGCAGCAAAAGCTTGGCCCCAGTTCTAACGATCCTTGCGACCGCTAGCATTTGTTGTTCTCCCCCAGACAGACGCGTGCCCGGACTGCTGCGACGCTCCCATAAGTTAGGGAACATCGAGTAGATGTCTTCAAGACTGAGGCCACCTTCTTTCAAAATGGGTGGAAGCAGAAGATTTTCTTCGCACGAGAGGCTTGAAAAAATACCTCGCTCTTCAGGGCAAAATCCAAGTCCCAGTTGAGCAATCAGATGGGGTGACAAGTGGATGCATTCTTGTCCCTTGACCCCAACACTGCCCGTTCGACGATCCACCAAACCCATGATGGATTTGAGGGTGGTGCTGCGCCCAGATCCGTTTCTTCCAAGAAGCGTCACGACTTCACCTTCATGAACCAACATGTTCACGCCATGCAGGACATGGGATTCGCCGTAATAGGCGTGTAGGTTCGTGACTTCAAGCACGGCCTTCTTGGTCTCAAGCATGTTGAGCGCCTTCAAGTTGTGCGTCCGTGCGACCCATGTAGGCGTCAAGCACCAAGGGGTTTTGGGAGACTTCTTGGTAGTTGCCTTCGGCGATGATTTGGCCGCGTTGTAAAACGCTGATGCGTTTGGCAATGCTGGCAACAACTTTCATGTTGTGCTCAACCATCAAGATGGTTCGATTGACGGATACTTTTTGGATGAGGTCGGTGACTCTTGCCACATCCTCGAGTCCCATGCCTTGCGTAGGTTCATCCAAGAGCATCAATTGCGGGTCCATGGCAAGGGTGGTTGCGATTTCAAGTGCTCTCTTTCTTCCATAGGGCAGTTCTCCTCCAGTTGTTTTGGCAAATGCTTGGAGGTCGACTTGGGTCAAAAGTTCCATGGCCTTGTCGTGCAAATGATGCAGACTTTTCTCTGGTTTCCAAAAATGGTAGGACATTCCTGCACTTCGTTGAAGTGCAATTCGTACATTTTCAAGCACACTGAGGTTGGGAAAGATGGCTGATATTTGAAATGAACGAATCACCCCTTTAAGAGCAATCTCTGGGGAACTTTCGTGAGTGATGTCTTGACCGTTGAAGACGATGCGTCCAGAGTTGGGCGTCAAAAACTTGGTGAGCAGGTTAAAACAGGTGGTTTTCCCTGCGCCATTAGGTCCTATCAAAGCGTGAATATCACCTTTTTGAATTTTCAAAGAAACGTCATTGACTGCTACAAAGCCTTTGAACTCTTTGATCAAATGATGGGTCTCTAAAATGGTCTCTGATGCCATGCGCTGATGTTTCTATTTTCTTGTCTTTTAGCATACCATGACACCCTTGGGACACCACGATTTATAAGGCTTAAAACCTAGTCGTCAGGGTTTATCCTAGTGGGTGATGGTGATCAAACTCATTTCCCCTCATCTCCAAAGCTGTACAGATTTGAATCTGGGATGGGTCGGGATAAAGTTGGATAATGCGTCGTGATGGATCAATTCGCTTTGATGCCCGAAGAGATGGGCTTTGTCTTAAAATAGAGCGTACACGTGTCCTAGCAGTTGTGCTGACGAATTTTCACCAAGAGATCAAAAGAATATGGCTTACTCCCAAAAAACAAATTTTATGCATCCAGCGAAGCCTAGCAAGTTGAGCGCCTTGCTCTCAGCTTTAGGGGCGGTGGCTATCAGCTTTTGCTTGCTTTCCCCTTCAAGTGCACAAAATGCACAAACGATCAAAATGATCGTGCCCTTTACGCCTGGCACTGGCATGGATACGATTGCAAGAGCGATTTCTCCCAAACTCAGTGAGAGACTGGGTGTCACGGTGGTTGTGCAAAATTCTCCTGGGGCCAGTGGCAACATCGGTGCTGAAATGGTGGCCAAGTCCCCTGCAGATGGTTCAACCATCTTGATGGGCGCCAACACCATGCTGATTGCTGCACAGTTGTACAAAAATGTGCCCTTCAATCCAGTGAAAGACTTCGCTCCCGTTTCCATGACCGCTTGGGGCACCTTGATGCTGGTGGCCAATCCAAAAACTGGCTTTAAAACGGTGCAAGATGTGATCAAGGCGGCCAAATCAAAGCCAGATGACATCAACTTTGGCTCTCCTGGTGTGGGCACGCCACACCACATGGCCATGGAACTCTTCAAGGTGGATGCCCAAATTGCTTTGCTTCATGTACCCTACAAAGGCACGGCTGGCTATACGCAAGACCTCTTGTCTGGTGAGATCAATGTCGGTTTTTTACCCGTCCATGTTGCACAAGGCTTTGTGAGCAGTGGAAAGCTCAATGCCATTGCCGTGGGTTCTGCTAAACGCCACCCCGTGGCATCAGGGGTGCCTACCTTCATCGAGCTGGGCTTCAAAGGTGTGGACGTGGACATGTGGTATGCCTTGTTTTATCCGGCTAAAACTCCAGCGGCGATGGTCGAGCGCTTGAACAAAGAGACGGTTGCGGTGTTGAAATTGCCAGAGATCAAAGAGTTGTTGGGCAAAGCCGGCTTGGATGCCTCGGGCTCAACCCCTGAGGAGCTGGGTCAAATTGTGGCCAATGATTACCCCCGTTGGGGCAAGGTGATTCGCCTAAAAGGCATCGAGGCCGAATGAGCTTGTGGAGCAGATTTAGATTTTGGGGTGATGTGTGGCAAACGATCAGCAAATTTTGACGGCTTTGGAGATCAAAGCCCTGAGCACGGCCTTGCCTTTGTGGCATGTTGAGCCAGCAGGCGCTTGGATGAAGAGAGAGTTTTTGTTCAAAGATTTTCTTGCTGCTCATGCCTTCATGTCTCAAGTCGCGCTCATCGCGCATGCCCATGATCACCATCCCAATTGGAGCAACGTCTACAACAAAGTCTCCATTCAGTTGTTCACGCATGACAGGGGTGCACTCACCTTGAAAGATCAACGCTTGGCTTTGGCCATCGATGCGTTGCTGGTTTAATTCGACTCAGCAGTTCCAAGCCTAGCAAGTGTCATGTCTCCTTTAAAAAAACCGATTCAAGTCCCCAACAGTTTCGAGGAAACTTACGCTCAGATTTTCCAAGTGGCCAAACAGCATGCTGCAAGGCATGTGTTCACCAAGCTTTTCGAGAGCGAGTGCATGGCCCAAGCGCGCTGGCTGGACACCTTGAGGCCTGAGGCGCGTCAAAGAGGCGAGCTGCTCGGTTGGTCGGTGAGTGTCAAAGATTTGTATGACATAGCGGGTCAAGTGACGATGGCGGGTACACGTGTCCTGGCTCAAAATGCGCCAGCGCTCAAAGACGCCTTGGCGGTGCAAAGGCTCAGGCGAGCTGGGGCCGTGATTGTGGGTCAAACCAACATGACCGAGTTGGCTTTTTCAGGTGTGGGCATCAATCCGCATCACAACACCCCTGTCAACCCTTGTGATGAGAGGCTGGAGCGCATTCCTGGTGGTTCTTCCTCGGGTGCGGCCGTCTCAGTTGCGCTGGGTTTGTGCCAAGCGGGGCTTGGCTCTGACACAGGCGGCTCCATTCGCATTCCTGCTGCACTTTGCGGCTTGGTGGGCTTTAAAAGTTCGCAGTCCAGGGTGCCTCTGCAGGGTACCGTTGCGTTGGCCCCTTCCCTGGACACGGTTTGTGCCATGACCAGATCTGTGGCGTCTTGTTGGAAGGTGGATCGGGTGCTCTCCCATCAGAGCTTGGACGTGCTGGAGCGTGATGTGCAGGGCCTGCGTTTTTTAGTGCCCCAAAGCGTGGTCTTGGATCAATTGACGCAGCCAGTGGCCAAAGCCTTTGAAGCGGTGCTGACACACCTGTCTTCAAAAGGCGCGCGCATTGAAGAGAGCCCGTGTGACTATTTCTCTGAGGTGGCGAACATCAATCAACCTGCAGGCCTGTCTCCTGTCGAAGCTTGGGCCTCCCACGCAAGTGCATTGGCACATCAACTTGAAAAAATCGACCCTCGTGTGGTGCAACGCATGTTGTTGGGTCGAGATGTTTCTCTAGCTGATTATTGGGATTTGCTGCGCCGCAGGTCCAGCTGGTGTGAACAGGTCTCAAGCCAACTGGTGGCCTACGACGGCGTGTTGTGTCCAACCGTTCCCATGCAAGCTCCTCCCATGGCACCCTTGCTTACGGATGACGCTTTGTTTGGCGAGACCAATCGCTTGCTGCTGAGAAACACCTTTCTTTTTAACTTTCTGGATGGTTGCTCCATCAGTCTTCCCATGCAAGGTCCCGATGACCTGCCCATGGGATTGATGATCTCAGGAACGAACGCAAGCGATGCTCGTGTGTTGACCAGTGCATGGGCCGTGGAGAAAAGCTTGTCCCAAATGTGGGGTGAAGGCTGACCAAGCCTCTAGAGGTCTGGCTAGTTCCTTAGCCCAAGATCGTCAACAGACCTCTCAAGTCCTTGATGGCGTGAGCTGCGCTTTGGCCCAGGCGATCGATGGGGTTGTTGTTTCTATTGAGCCAAACCGCTTCCCAGCCAAACCACGTCGCGCCCAGCGCATCCCAGTCGTTGCTAGAGACAAAAAGGATGTCACTGCGTTCTACTTTGTAAATATGTTCGATCATGCCATAGGTGCTAGGGTGGGTTTTGAATTGCCTGACTCGATCCACAGACACCACCTGATCAAAAAGGTGGCTCAGGCCAGCGTTGTTGATCACCCGCTCCAGCATGTCTGAGTTGGCATTGGAGAGAATGGCCGTTTGAAGCCCGCGTTTTTTTAACTCTTCAAGGACCTCTTGGTTCTCAGCAAACGCATCGAGTCTGTCGTACGATTGCATCAGGCAGTTTTCTTGAACTAGGCTCAGATCCAGGCCTAGCTTTTCTGCGCTAAAGCGAAGCGCCTTTTTCGTGATCTCCCAAAAGGATTCATAGTACCGACTTCCCTGAGTGGCGTTGGGGTCAGATAGTGAAACAAGACGGGTGTAATCGATTTGCTTGTCACGCCAAAGATTGGCCAAGGGCAGGCCAAAATTTGGGTACAGCTGCTCTGCTGCCCTAGAAATGCTGTAGACATCAAAGAGGGTTCCATAGGCATCAAAGACGACCAGTTTTTTTGGGCTTGTCATGTTTTTTATGAAAAAAGTCAAACTGATCTTAACCGATGCCTGGCGTGCAGTGTGCAATGATTCCTTGTGCTAAAGTGATGAGCTTGAATTGACATGTGAAAGGTTAAGATGAACATTACGTATGCTTGTGTGTTGTTGGCGGGCCTCACGCCCTTGATTGCGGTGACCATTGCGAAGTGGAAACTGCCCAACTATGACAACCACAACCCTCGAGATTGGATGGCCCGCCAGACAGGGTTCAGGGCCCGAGCTTATGCGGCTCATCAAAACTGCTTTGAATCGTTTCCCTTCTTTGCCGTGGCTGTGAT
This sequence comes from uncultured Burkholderiales bacterium, assembly GCA_903842945.1. Classification (GTDB taxonomy): domain Bacteria; phylum Pseudomonadota; class Gammaproteobacteria; order Burkholderiales; family Burkholderiaceae_C; genus Limnohabitans. Next base: position 6,027 of record CAIMNS010000258.1, on the reverse strand, counting down.
CATGGCCATGATGGTGGGTGTGGACGCACAAACCATGGACCTGTGTTCATTGATTTATGTTGTTGCTAGGCTGCTGTATATTTTGTGTTACGTGAAAGACTGGGCCGCGGCCCGGTCCTTGTGCTGGGTGGTGGGCTATGGCAGTGTCATTGCACTTTTTGTCTATGGTTTTCAAGTTTAAAAATACTTGGCCATGCCCCAAAGCTTGTCAACCGCAAGATTCATTGCTCCGTTATAGGTACAAGTGACCAACTGAAATACGGGCCATCGGTCACGGCTTCAGTTGAACGTGAGATGGATGGCGAGAGCAGGAGAATCCTTTTGGGAGGCTTTATGAAAAAAATAGCAAAATCAGTGGTTGTCATCGCCTTGGCCTTGACAGGTGCTTTGTCTCAAGCGCATCCGGGTGCCTATGGGCATGGTGGATACGGTCACGGTCACGGACAAGGGCATGGTGGCGGGTGGTCTCGCGGTTCTTGGGTGGCGCCTGCTTTGGCTGCCGGCCTGATCGGGGGCGCCCTTTATGCTGGGTCACATCCTATTTATGGCCCAACTTACATCAATCCGCCCATCATTGTCAATCCTGCGCCAACTTACATGAACGGTGCACCAGGCACAGTGGCTCCAGTGGCCTACTACTGTTCTGCCTATCAACAATACTATCCCCAAGTTGGGTCTTGCCCAGTACCTTGGCAAATTGTGAATTAAAGAGGCGGCGCCTCATGAGCGAGGCCTTTTAGACCTCAACTCTTGGTTCGAGGCTTCAATCCGCCTCTGCAATGGCGCCAAGGTCTTGAAGGTATTTTGTGCCAATGCGCTCCGAGTGCCGCTCTTTGGAGCTCAAGGTTTCAATTTCCACTTTGGCGCCTTTTCTTTGGCCATACACATTGTGCTTGAGCCACAGCAGCTCTTCCTTTAGTTTTTCAGACGCGTTGACAGTTTTGCTCCAGCATTTGATATCAGCCGACCAACGATAGCCTCTGGCTTTTAAGATGTCCTTGGTCTCAAAGGGTGAGCCGGTTGCATACACTTTGTTTTGTAAGAGGCTGGACGACTCAAACAGGGTTTGAATGGCGCTTTGTCTTGTTTTAGGCAGCACCAGGTTCAAAACCTCTAAGAGAGCCCAGCAATCGGTCTCTGCTCGGTGAGCCTCGTAGAAAATGCCTTGCGTCATGGCCAAATACTCCAATTTTGCAGAGCCAAAAGAGTTGAAGCGCCAGTCAATGTCTTTGATGCTGCAGGCCCAGGGCAGTTCTGCAAAAATAGGCCATCTGTTTTCCACAAAAGGTCGATCGAAGGCGGCGTTGTGAGCAATCACCAAGGACACCCCTTGAAGGGCTTGGAGGACTTCTTGGTCATGGATTCGATGCCCTTTGACCATTTCATCCGTGATGTGATGAATGGCGATGGTCTCAGGCGGTATGGGAAAGCCTGGATCCTCGAGTTGGTCAAAGACTTGGTCAACATGGGTGATTTGACCTAAGTGGGGATCGTATTCAAATGCAATCATCCCTAATTCAATGACCTTGTCGGTCAAGGAGTTCATGCCGGTGGTCTCCGTGTCCAAGATCACGCCTTTGAGGCGCTTGGTGTTGTCGAGATTGGAAGGGGGTTGATGGAGCCATTTCTCTGGAGCGAGTCTTTTTAAAACTTTGAAGTGAGGGTGACGATCCAGTGCTTGGGCAATCTGCTCCCATTCTTTGGCGTCGTGACTGAGTTGATCGATGTTGTCCATTGCTGCTTTCAGTGAGAATCAAGCGAATGATTGATGTTGGAGTGATCTTCAAGTGGGTTTTTGACCCAGAACAAGCTCAAGTTTAAGTGCATTTGTGTCAAAGAAAGGGCTTTAAAAAGAGCCGACAAATGTGTTTTTTTATTCGACCCCAAGCCCTTGGTCTCATGCGCCTGATGGGGTGGTGTTGTCGGGGCCAATCCAATCGGGAAAAATCCATCCCAAGACGGCCAGACACAGGCCCATCAGCAGCAAGACCCAAGACGAAGAGATGTAGCCTGTGAGCGCAGCACAAAGGATCACCCCCACCGACTGGCCTGCAAAAAGGATGGCGGCAAAAAGGGCCATGCAAGTTCCTCTGACCTCGGGGGCCATTTGTGTGGCATGAACTTGCATCGTGTTGTGAAACATAAAGAAGCCAAATCCAGCGCCAACGAATGCCACCAAATCAAAAATCCAATGAGTAGAAAAACCAATGAGTGCGTATGACAGTCCAAAAGTCAATGCACCTGTGCGCACGAGACCCGACTCACCAAGTCTGGCAATCAAGCGCGGTGCAAGCGCCATGTAACTGACCCCACCAACGCCAAACAAGGAGACGATGGCCCCAGCCCAAGAAACTGCCAAGGCATGGTGGTCGTGAAGGTGTGTGGCTGAAATTGCAAGGGCACCAAATGCAAAGGTACCCTCTAGACAGATGCAAGCCAAGATGCGCCGAGGTCTTTGCTTTGTAAAGATATAGGCGGTATTGGCAAAAAAAGACAAGCGTTGCTCTCCTTGGGGGCCTGTTGAGGGTTCAACTTGTAGCTTGGCAATGGGATTCCTAAGAAGAATGCAGCCGACTCCAAAAAATAAAATGCCCACCAATCCAAACGCCCAACGCCATCCCAAGGTGTCTGTGATCAATCCCCCAAAGAGTTGGCCGGCCACAATCCCCATGGTCGAGCCCAGCCCTACTTGTGCCAAGGTGGCTTGGCGAATGGTGTAGTCCACCGTGTCTCCCACCCAAGCAAGGCCCAAAGGAATGATGGCTGCGGTGCATGTGGCCGTTAAGATTCTGCAAAAAATCAAAAAGGGTAGATCATAAGCAAAAGCACTCCCAAAGCAGCCCACACTGCAGCCCACTGTCGCCCATGACAGGACCTTGTATTTGCCATACTTGTCTCCCAGTGGGCCAAAGAAAATCTGCATCAAGCCATAAGTCACTGCAAAGTAAGAGATCACCTGTGCAGCTTGGCTGCGGCTCACTTCAAACGTTTGTGACAATTCGGGCAGCATGGGGTCACACAGCCGTTGTATGGTCATGCTGGCAAAGGTGGCAAAAGACAATTGCAAAATGGCCTGTCTGGTGGACGGGTCAATCACAGAGCTGGATGTTTTGGACATGTAAGGGACGCTTTACAGGCAAGGTTACTTTGTGTAAAAGTTCCCTAAAAAATTAGAAAACCGACTCTAAAGAGGGCTACAGCAGGGGTTAAGTCAAGGATTTATCGACAGTGAGGCCTATACTGATCCCATATTGCAATGCGGCATGTTTAATTTTAACTGTTTCAAACATCTTTTAACTTACATTTGGAGACTTCAATGATGAACCTTACCCCTGAGCAGATTGTGGCTGCTAACAAATCTAACTTAGAAACCTTGGTCGGTCTGACCAGCAAAGCCTTTGCAGGTGTTGAGCAATTGATTGAACTCAACATGGCCGCTGCTAAATCTACCTTGTCCGACAGTCATTCCAATGCGCAAGCTGTGATGAGTGTCAAGGATGCTCAAGACCTGTTGTCCATGCAAGCTTCAATGTTTCAGCCTTTGGCTGAAAAAATGGTGATCTACAACCGCCATTTGTATGAAATCGCGACCACATCAGGTCAAGACGTGGGCTCTGTTGTGCAAGAGCAGTTTGCCAAGAGCCAACAACTCTATCAAGACATGTTCGAGAACATGGCTAAAAATGCTCCCGCAGGCTCTGAGAGCGCAGTTGCCGCATTCAGAACCGCGGTGAGTGCTGGCACAAGCGCACTGGAGTCAGTGCAAAAGGCGGTCAAGCAAGCGACAGATATGGTCGACAGCAATGTCAAAACCATGTCGGCCAATGCAATGGGCGCTGGCAAGTCAGCGACAAAGAAAAAATAAATCGCCACATTCCAAGGAGGTCATCTGAACCCTTGGGTTCAGATGACTTTTTTTTGGCTTGGCGTGGAAGGCTTGGTAGGTAAGCTTGACGGAGCAGCTTTAACCCGCTCCTTGTTCAAAGACTAAGAAGCCCATGTTTTCAACGCCTTTGAAATCTCAGTCACCAGTTCAGGTCCTTTGTAGATCAAGCCACTGTAGATTTGCACCATGTCCGCACCCGACTTGATTTTGCTCTTGGCGTCTTCTGCACCCATGATGCCTCCCACGCCAACAATGGGGAAATGCTCCCCAATGGCTTGTCGCAGTTGAGCAAGTACAGCATTGCTTGCGTTCAACAGTGGGGCGCCTGATAGGCCCCCGGCTTCCTGAGAAAAAGCGAGCCCTTCGACGCCTTGTCGCAAGAGGGTGGTGTTCGAGCAAATGATCCCCCAGTCCCCTTGTTTGGCACTTTTGTCGGTCGGACAATGTTTTTTAAAGGTGTTGGCCAAAAGATGGATTTGCGCATGATCCAAGTCTGGCGCAATTTTGATCAGCAAAGGCACGCGTTTGCCCATTCTTGATGTCAGTCGTTCTCGGTGCTCTGCCAAGGCGCCCATCAACGCATCCAAGGCTTCATCTGATTGCAATGTTCGTAAATTCTTGGTGTTGGGGCTTGAGATGTTCACGGTGACATAGTCCGCATAGGGATAGACCGCCTCCAAAGCTTTGAGGTAATCTTGGGACGCGTTTTCTATGGGCGTGATCGCATTTTTACCAATGTTCAAACCCAGAATCGGAGGTGTTGGGTTTGAAGAGGGTTGCTTTTTGAGATGGGATTTTTGAACATTTTCTAAAAAGACCTCAACGCCCTTGTTGTTAAAGCCCAAACGGTTGATCAAGGCATGGGCCTCTTCAAGGCGAAAAATTCTGGGCTTTGGGTTGCCGACTTGAGGCAAAGGCGTCACAGTTCCAACTTCAATGTGCCCCAATCCCATGGCTGCAAATGCATCAATGGCACTGGCATTTTTATCCATGCCCGCCGCCAACCCGACCCGGTTGGGAAATTGCAGGCCCATCAAGCTCAAGGGGTCATGGACCATGGGCTGCGTGAGCAGCAAGCGACCCCACAAGGTGTTTTGGGTTAATTTCAGCGTTTTGAGTGTGACATCGTGAACGGTTTCCGCATCCAGTGAGAAAAATATTGGGCGAATGAGTGAATAGGGCAACAGCATTGGCTAAACTACCTTCAGGGCTCCATGCTTTGCAAAGCATTTGCGCCATCGTTTAAAGAGCTACCATTGTATGAAACAAAGTAAGGAATTGTCGCGTGAGTTCATTATCTAGCCAAGATCAATTAAAAGCCATGGCCGCAGAAAAAGCGGTTCAGTTGATCGAACCCCAATCTTGGGTCGGTGTGGGAACGGGCTCCACCGTTAATTTTTTCATTGATGCCTTGGCCCAATCAGGCCTGCCCATCAAGGGGACTGTGTCGAGCTCTGAAGCCTCTAGCCAGCGTCTCAAGGCCCTAGGGGTGCCAGTCTTTCCGATCGAGCAGGTCCCCGTCTTGGACGTCTATGTGGATGGGGCCGATGAGATTGATCACCATGGCTTCATGATCAAAGGGGGGGGCGCTGCGCTCACCCGAGAAAAAATTCTTGCGGCACAAGCCAATTCCTTCATTTGCATCGTTGATCAAAGCAAATGGGTCCAGACCCTGGGTGTCTTTCCTTTGCCCCTAGAGATCATTCCCATGGCTGCGCCCAAGCTCATCGAGAGATTCAAGGCCATGGGCGCGCAAGCCAGCGTTCGTTTAAAAGATGGACATCCTTTGATCACCGACAACCAGCAACATATTTTAGACGTGAGGGGTTTGCAAATCACCGATCCCTTGGCGTTTGAAACGCAGGTCAACCAATGGCCGGGCGTCATCACGGTGGGCGTGTTTGCAAACCAAAGGGCATCGGTTTGTTTGCTTGCAAGCCCAGAGGGTGTGAAGACCATTGAGTTTTGAAGCAAAGACGGGCAGTTCAACTGATCTTTGCTATGCAGACCAACAAACAGCTGATTTTTCAAAGTCTTCAAACTGCAGACCAAGCCCGAGAGGTGATTGAGTTGATGGGGGATTTGGCGATGAAGTGCGGTATCAAACTGCCCAAGCCGCCGCCTGTCGAGCCCCTGGGTTG
>CAIMNS010000257.1 GCA_903842945.1 uncultured Burkholderiales bacterium | reverse complement strand
GTTACGCCCTGCTATGAGCCCATCAATGCCCGCGGCGAGCCAGTGGATGCACCGATGTCTTGGGTCTTCCATAACGAGGTGCTGATTAAGGCCAATTCAGCGCTTGCCCATGATCCCGTGATCTTGATCAGTCTTGAAGCGGCAACGGGTAAACCTGTGGATGTCGATTATTTTAAGGAGGCGTTTCGATTTGAGATTTCGGCGCTTGAAATCCAATCGATCTATGTTCACTTCTTCAAGCCCTGGCTTTCTAAAATGCAGGGCAACAAAAGCAAAGTCTTGGTGGGCATGACCCTCAAGAACAATAGTTTGACCTTCGCCTTGAATGGACAGCAGGATTATGTGGTGTCGCTCGATAAAGGCATCATGGGCCAAGTGACGATGCATTTCCTGCCAAGGGAGTTCCATGATCTCTTCCTGGAATTATGTGATCATCACGCAAAAAGCTATCAATTCCGCGGTGACACGGGTGGGCTTTTGGAAATTGCGTGGGAAGATCACATCGCGGGCTATAAATTCTTCATGCCCACAGGCACAAAAGACGCGAAGCTTGAATCACGGCGCATCGCCCCGATGACATCTGCACTGCTTCAGGCTGCGGAATAACTGGCTCATTGTGGTTTCGTGGCAGGGCCCATTGCTCTGCCACGCCATGCACCGCACCGCAGGCCTACTACCACACTCAGCATTCTATCCGTATTCAAATTGCAGGAGGCCGCAATGGATGATCCCATTCGTCGTGAAATAGGTTTTTACCACCCACTGGTCACCAATCACATTGACAATGACCCGACACCTAAAGATCAGGCCATCTATGTGCCATCCATCTCACAAAACTTTGCCATAGACATCTATAAGAACAAATGGAAACGGGCACTTCCAGAAGGGATCGAGGGCAAAGACCTCAATTTCCTAGACCCCAATAACAGGCTCTTTCGTATCTCCCATGCCCTGTCATCTGCTGGCCAAGCGCTTGGCCAAACAAAGCCATGCATTATCACACAGCGTGACACCAAGAACACTTTGATCATCGGAGACAGTGGTGGCTACCAGATCGCGTCAGGAAGACTGCATATCCATAGCGATTATGATCGTGAAAAGATCCTGAGATGGCTGGAAAACACGTCCGATGTGGCCATGACACTGGATGTACCAACGGGCCCCCTCTTACGAAAGGGCTATAAATTCAAAAGCCATGCCGACTGCCTTAAGACCACAATGGATCATTTAGACTTTTTTCATAAAAACAGACGGCCCGGCAAGGTCAAATTCCTCAATGTCCTGCAAGGTAATAGCCCTGCTGAAGCTGATGATTGGTATGACAACGTCAAGACCTATCCGTTTGAAGGTTGGGCGTTTGCAGGGCTTTTACGACATAACATGTATGAGCTTTGCCGCCGACTGATCATCATGATGGATGAGGGGCAATTACAAGGCAAAGACTGGATCCATGTGCTTGGCACAAATGAACTAGAAGTGGCGGTTTTGCTGACTGCCATTCAGCGCGCCATCAATCGTTACGCCAATCAAAATCTGCGCATCAGCTACGACACATCAACACCATTTAGGTTGTTGGCTTGGCGCTCAGTGATCACGCTCCCTAATTTTGATACCAAGCGTATGAGCGTCAGCACAACCCAATTACCTGATGGGGATGAATTTATAGGATCCAAGCTTCGCTGGCCCTGGCCCAGTGCGTTGGGTGATCACATGACGCTTGGCGATGTCTTTGTTCAAAAAGGAACATTTGCTACATCCAACATCGACACCCAAAGCTGCCAATACCTCGCCCATCACAGCCTCTCAGCACTGTGCTGGGCTGTCTCAGTGGCAAATCGTGTCTTTGATAGCGAAACCATCAATCATCAATACACCTATTGCCGTCATGTCGGAGCTGCCGTTGAGGCGATCAACTCAGTGCTGAAAACAGGCACGATGAGCAATCTCATACGCTACCGCCCAGTCTTTGCTGAATTACGTCATTCATTGGCTGAGACAGGTGATGACGATCGCATTTTGTAAAACCCGCAACTGACAAACCAACTCAAGGAGGACGTTATGGAAAATGATAATTATCTCTTGGTCTTTTCGCCCGAGCTGAACGCTCAACAGATCGAAACCATACAAAATTCGATCCCGAGCAAAACGTTGAAAACAATTCCTGAAGAACATAGCGACATCATAGACGAATGTTTCAACAACATTCATGCCTATAAAGGCAGCGTCTCCTGTTTTTATACAGATGACATCAAGGATGCTAAATCTTTAAAAGATCAAAAAGACCTCAAAATATTTAAATTAGACGACAGCTTCTTCGAATTTATTGAGCAAGCGAAAGAATGCATGGAAACGCTCGAAGAATTAAGCGAAGCCACAGAAACAATAAGAGGCCTACTCTATAGCTATTCGGGCATCGAACACGAGAGCATCGAATATGAAAAAGACGTTGGCATATTCAGCCTTGATCCTTTCTATGAAGATCTCGATAAAGAAAAAAGAAATATTTACAGTGCCTTTGACACAATAATGGATGAGTTGGTTTTAAAGCATTAAATCAATTGAGGCACGGCAAATGTGATGGCTGACAACCATAACCAATCTGAGCGGCCATTGCATTACCTGTCAGCAGTCTTCATAAAATACAAAGTCAATTCAATCAGCCTCGTCAAACAGCCCGTTTGACGGGGTATTTTCGTATTTAGCACTAAACACATAGCGTATCAGCCAATGATCAGTTCTACGGCATTGCGCTTCTGC
>CAIMNS010000256.1 GCA_903842945.1 uncultured Burkholderiales bacterium | reverse complement strand
TGAAGACAAAAAGTAGCAGCTTTTAGAGACATCTTTGGGATCAATAGGCTTTTGGAGCAAGTTGATCTTGCTGGCCTTGGCAAAATTTTCAGGTGTTTGCTCACCACTCAAGTACATCAAGCCTGGGGAGACCGCATTGACCCGTAGGGTGGGTGCCAGGGATTGTGCTTGCAAACTCACAGCTCTTTCCAAAGCCAATTTGGACAAGGTGTAGCTGAAATAGTCTGGATTTAAATTGAACACCTTTTGGTCCAAGACGTGAACAATGTTCGGGGTGATTGAAATGGGGGATGGACTTGATTTGGATGAATCTTTGTGAAAGTTTGCCAAGCATTGGCCAAGTTTCATGGGAGCGAGTAGATTTACTTTCAATTGCTCCAAAGCCAATTCACTTGTGAAGTCCTGTCCTGTGTCTGGCTCAAAAAGAGATGCGTTGTTGACAATGCAAGTCAAGGAAAGCCCATGAGCTTTTGCAACATCATCAAAAAGCTGAGTGACTTCGTCTTCTTTGGACAACTCAGCTTGAAAGAGCGAGACCTGGATGGAGGGAAACAGCTCGGACATTTCCGCTTTTAGTTCAAGGGCTGCCTTTTGAGAAAGCTTGTAATGAATGGCCACATCCCAGGCTTGAGATGCAAAATGCAAGCATATTTCTCGCCCAAGGCGTGTAGCGCCACCAGTGACCAAGACCAATGGATTCATAGGAAGACGATGCTTTCTTTGTAATATTTAAATTCAGGTCCATCAAATGGACGGAAACTGTTGGGAAAAGGCGTGCTCATTTTTTCAAGTTATCTTCAGTTGTAATTTTGCATATACATCTTCTGTGTCCAATGAATTGATACAGACAAAAAAGAAAAATAGTACATTTTCTTGTGTTTTTTAAACGGCGTGATTAAAATAAACTAACAAAAATTTGTGAGTATCCTAATTATATTTCATATATTAAGATAATTAAAAGTAATAATACACATATTAATGTGCAAATTCATGTTTAGTGAGGTTTTTCAAGGTGCTTAAATCATTCGCCATTCGAAATTTCCAATCCTTTCACCAGCAGACTCAGGTTTCATTGGTGTTGAATAAACACGCACCCATGGATGACCGCTCTTGCTTGGCCTCAAATGGATCGCGCGTAAGTAAGGCCTTGGCCGTGATTGGCCACAATGCAAGCGGTAAAACAACATTGATCAAATCCTTGGCATTTTTAGATTGGTTTATCAAGTATTCATTTCTTTCAAAGATCGATTCACCTCTACCCTTGTCATCACATTTTGTGTCTACCTCTGAGCCTGCCGAGTTTGAATTGGAGTTTGAGTTGAATGCAAAGGACTGGCGATATCGGCTTGTTGCCGATGAGCATCGAGTTTACTCAGAAGAGTTGCATTGCAGGCAAGTCCGATCATTTTCATATGTCTTTATTCGCATATGGAATCCAAGTTCTAAAAGTTACAGTGTGAAACAACAGAATTTTGGCTTGCTACAAAAAGAGGCTGAAAATGTTCGCGAAAATGCATCTTTGATTTCCACTGCAGCTCAATACAAAATACCTCTGGCTTTGGAGTTTCTTGCCGCAAATGTGTTTACCAATTTATTTGTTCATGGTCGTCAGCGTCTTGATGATAGTCAACTCTCGGTTGCGTCTTCCTTTTACGCAAACAATCAACCGATTTGCAATGCAATGTCAAAACTTTTAAGTCAATGGGACTTGGGCTTGAGTCAGGTGCGAATTGAAAAACACACGATCACAAGAGAAAGTGGCCTTGCCGAAGAGGTATACATACCTTATGGAGTTCACTTGGTTGCAGAAAAAGAGCACGCATTGATGATGATGCAAGAATCCAGTGGCACCCAAGGCGCCTATCTTTTGCTCTCACGCATTCTCCCAGCTTTGCAAAGTGGTGGATTGGCAGTGATTGATGAATTGGAAGCTGATTTGCATCCTCATCTCTTGGCGCCGATCTTGGACTTATTTTTTTCAACCCATACCAATCCCAAAAACGCCC
>CAIMNS010000255.1 GCA_903842945.1 uncultured Burkholderiales bacterium | reverse complement strand
GATGAGGTGCAGTGTGGCATGGGTCGAACGGGCAAATGGTTCGCTCACCAGTGGGCCGACATCAAGCCCGATGTCATGCCTTTGGCCAAGGGCCTGGGCTCTGGTGTGCCGATTGGTGCTGTCGTGGCTGGACCCAAAGCTGCTCATATCTTTCAACAAGGCAACCATGGCACCACCTTTGGCGGCAACCCACTTGCCATGAGAGCGGGCATTGAGACCATTCGCATCATGGAAGAAGATCACTTGATCGACAATGCCAGCAACATGGGGACGTACTTGAGCGAGCAACTCACCTCCACCTTGGGTAACTTGCCTGGGTTCAAAGAGATCAGGGGCAAAGGCCTCATGATTGGCATCGAGTTGGACCGCCCCTGCTCGGCCCTCATGCAACTGTCCCTTGAGGCGGGCCTTTTGCTGAGTGTGACGGCAGACCGGGTCATCCGCTTGGTGCCCCCATTGATCGTGACGCAAAAGGAATGCGACGAGATCGTCTCCATTTTGACGCCTGTGGTTCGCTCCTTTCTTGAACAACCATGAAACATTACCTCCAATTTTCCGATCTGTCGTTGGAAGAGTATGCGTATATTTTTGAGCGCACGGTCTACATCAAGCACAAGTTCAAAACCTATCAAAAGCACCGCACCTTGGTGGACCGAACCTTGGCCATGATTTTTGAGAAAGCCTCAACCAGAACACGGGTGAGCTTTGAGGCTGGCATGTACCAAATGGGTGGATCGGTGGTGAACCTCACCACAGGAGACAGTCAATTGGGACGCTCTGAACCCATCGAAGACAGCGCCAAAGTCATCTCTCGCATGGTAGACCTGGTGATGATTCGCACCTTCGGACAAGACAAACTCACGGCTTTTGCCAACAACTCTCGCGTACCGGTGATCAATGGCTTGACCAATGAATTTCATCCTTGCCAAATCTTGGCCGATTTGTTCACCTTCTTTGAGCACAGAAACCTTGGCAAGTCTCCACTCGAAAGCCTCAAGGGCATTGTGGTTGCATGGGTAGGAGACGGTAACAACATGGCCAACAGTTGGCTGCAGGCTGCTGACTTGTTGGACTTTAAAGTCCACGTGAGCACGCCCAGTGGCTATGAAATTGACCCCCGTATTTCTGGCTTGAAGTCGGCCAAGAGTTTCAAGGTTTTTAAAGATCCTCACGAGGCCTGCAAAGGTGCTGACTTGGTCACCACCGATGTTTGGACCAGCATGGGTTATGAGGCAGAGAACGCCAAACGCCAAGAGGCCTTTGCCGATTGGTGCGTGGACCAAGACATGATGGCTCTGGCCAAGCCCAAGGCGCTGTTCATGCACTGCTTGCCTGCACACCGTGGAGAGGAGGTCAGTGCCGAAGTCATCGATGGCCCTCAGTCCGTGGTTTGGGACGAAGCAGAAAATCGCATGCATGTCCAAAAGGCCTTGATGGAGTACTTGATTTTGGGTCGTCAAACAGACACGGCTTGAACGGTGCATCAAGGGCACATGAACACCTTTGACTGCCAACAGTGTGGCGCTTGCTGTGCAAGTTTTAGGGTTGATTTCTCGAGCCACGAGCTTCAAAGCTTTGGAGGGCCGACACCCGATGGGCTCGCTGACGTTTTAAATGAACAACTTTGCCGCATGCGCGGCACTGACCACTCGCCTTCCAGATGCGCGGCACTGTATGGTCAAGTGGGAAGCTCCATCACATGCGCCATTTATGAGTACAGACCCTCTCCATGCAGAGAGTTTGAGGCGGGCTCAGATGCATGCTTGCAAGCCAGGCAAAGACACCATGTCAACTGAGGCGTTCAGCTCAGAGACAAGTTCCAGCCCCAGGGCAATGACCTCAGCGGTGCCCATACAACCAAGGCATGTCCAAGAGCCTCTCTCCAAGCATGGACAGCCCCAGATCTCTGACCCCTGCAAACGCGCCTTTGGCATGAAAGACAGAGGCATTGGTTTGGGCCCGTCTTTGAACACGCGCGTTTCTGCGCCAGCGGCTCTGAGCATAATTCTCTAAGCGAAGCGTCACCGCCTGCTCTTCATGGGCCCACGCGTTGGCCAACGCGTCTGCATCCTCGATGGACATGCCTGCTCCTTGCGCCAAAAAAGGCAGCATCGCATGCCCAGCATCTCCCAACAATGCAAGACGTCCTTGTGCCAATTGATGCGCACCTTTCAACGGATTTGTATCAAAGAGTCGCCAGGGGCTCCACTCACCCACAGCTCTAAAGAGGTCTTGTAAGTCTGGGCTTGCGCCCTTGAGGGCTTGTGAGAAATGCCAATGCGACAACTCCAAAGGAACTTGTTCATGCCAAGTTTGCTGCAAAGGGGTTTGCACCGTGTCTTTGCTGTGCGTGGCGTCAAAGGGCACTTCCATCAAAACCACCATGTTGAGCCACTCACCACACCTGATGGGGTACTGAACCCAATGCATTTGAGGCCCCATATAGACTCGCACGCAACTTTGTCTTAACCTCAAGGGCAACAACTTTTGTGCAAGGGTGGCACGGTAAGCCAGATGGCGGGTGGCATAGATATGCCGATGTGGCCAATGCAACCTTCTGACATCACTGGAAACACCATCGGCACCAATCAAGACCTTTGCACTGAGACTTTGAGGCTTGGACGATGAACTTGGCGCAAAAGTCTCCTTGTTGCTGGCCTCCACCTCCTGAGTCTTCGCTTCGATGTGCAACTGCACCTCTTGATCTGAACTTTTGCAGTCCAGCAAGGCCGTGCCCATGCGCAAATCGGTTTGCCCAATGGAGAGCATGCGCTCGTGCAAAATGGCCTGAAAATCTGCACGGTGAAGGGTCGCATAAGGAGCCCCGTATCGGGCTTGGAAAGCCTCGCCTAAACTCAACTTGGCCAATGCCTTTTCTTGATCAAAACGAAAAACTTCGATGTGACTTGGCCAAGCCGCATAACGCTCGAGGGCTTTGCTCAGGCCAAAGCGCTGCAGGATTCGGGTGGCATTGGGGCCCAATTGAAGACCCGCTCCAACTTCACCAAAGCTTGTCCGTTTTTCAAGCAAGGTGGTCTGCTGGCCCTTCAAACCCAGGGCGATGCTAGCGCTCAAGCCCCCCATGCCTGCACCTGCAATCACCACATCCATGGACATGCATTTCCTCTCAAAAAGACGCGCACCGCTTGAAGCTCACTGTTGACGAAATTCACTCACCGTGAAGTCTGGCATGTTGGTCGAGTTTTGCATACCATTCATTTTTTTGAGACGCTGGCATGAAGCTCGCCTCAAAGGAGCATTTGGCAAACGCTATGGCATCTTTTGCTTGCAACTCAAGCGCTTGGAACGTTTGTAAATAGTTTTCATTGATGTAGCCACCAAAGTAAGCTGGGTCATCGGAGTTGATGGTCACACACAGGCCTAAATCGAGCAAACGCTTGATCGGGTGCTGCCCCAAGTCCTCATAAACACAAAGCTTGAGATTGGACAAGGGACACACGGTCAAGGGAATTCTCTCTTGAGCCAAACGCGCGAGCAACGCCTCATCATGGATGGATTGAACGCCATGATCGATGCGCAACACGTTCAATTGATCCAGCGCACTCCAAATATAGGCAGGTGGGCCCTCTTCCCCAGCATGGGCCACGGCTTTGAGACCGAGCTTGTGGGCCTTGGCAAACACATCGATGAACTTTTCAGGCGGATGCCCCACTTCGCTGGAGTCCAGACCCACGCCAACCAGGTGTTCTAGGAAAGGTTCAGCTGCGTTCAAGGTCTCCATCGCACTGGCTTGGCTGAGGTGCCGCAAAAAACACATGATCAACTTTGACTCCAGACCCAAATGTCTAGCCCCATCTTTTGTGGCTCGAACCAAGCCTTCGATCACCGTTTGAAGGGGCACACCTCGATCGGTATGGGTTTGGGGATCAAAGAAAATTTCTGCATACACCACCCCATCGGCCGCGGCTTTTTTCAAATAAGCGTAGGTCATGTCATAAAAGTCTTGTTCTTTCAACAAAACACTGGCGCCTGCGTAATAGATATCCAAAAAACTTTGCAAATCTTTGAAAGCGTAAGCTGTTCTTAGGGACGCCACCGAATCAAAGGGCAAGCTCACGTGATTTCTTTTGGCCAATTCAAAGATCAACTCAGGCTCTAAAGATCCCTCGATATGGATGTGCAACTCGGCCTTGGGCATCGTGGTGATCAAGTCGTGCAGTTGTGGACTTAAGGTAGGTGGTTGAACTGACATCATGAGCCTCAATCAAGTGGAAAAAACAATTTCATTTAAAGAATCAAGATCGCTCGAAAGTCATTGACATTGGTGAAGGTGGGACCAGTCACCACCAGGCCGCCAAGTGCTTGAAAAAAACCATATGCATCGTGTCGATGTAAAAAGTCATCCACCTTCAATCCAAGCGCTTGCGCCTTTGAAAGCGTCATGGGTCCGACCCATGCACCGGCATTGTCCTCCACGCCGTCAATGCCATCCGTATCAGCTGCCAGCGCCCAAATGTCTCTGGCCCCATTGAGCGACTTGGCCAAACTCAGGCAAAACTCACCTGCTCGACCCCCGCGCCCAAAGACTGTACCAGACTCTGGCACAAGGGTCACCGTGGTCTCACCGCCACTGAGCAAGACACAGGGCTTCACAAAGGGGCCCAAGCCTTTGGAGCAGGCCTTGGCCAATGCAGCATGCACCAAGGCCACGTCTTTGGATTCACCTTCCATGTCATCGGACAAGATATAGGCCCGAAGGCCCTGAGACTCGGCCAAGCGGGCTGCCGCCTCCAAAGAGGCTCGGGGAGTTGCAACGAGGTGAAGCTCATGCCTTGAACTCTCCAATTGGCTGGCCTTTGGCGTCTCCAGGGTCTGCTGCTTGAGCGCATGCATGATGCCTGGTGGGAGTTGAATTTTGTATTTCTCAACCAAGGCAAGCGCTTGCGCACAAGTGGTTTCATCGGCCACGGTTGGACCACTGGCGATGGTTGCTGGATCATCTCCAGGTACATCGCTGATGCACAAACTGAGCAACTTTGCTGGAGAGCAAGCTTGTGCAAGCCGCCCTCCTTTGATGCCCGAGAGGTGCTTGCGCACACAATTGATCTCTGAAATATTGGCGCCACTGTTCAAAAGGGTTTGATTGATGGCTTGTTTGTCTGACAAACTCAACCCATCCACGGGCAGGGTCAGCAACGAAGAGCCTCCCCCGGAAATCAGCGCTATCACCAAATCATCTTGAGTGAGGCGCTCGGTCATAGCTAGCATTTTTTTAGCAGCCAAAACACTTTGCTCATCCGGTATGGGATGCGCGGCTTGCATGATGTCAATGCGCTGGGTCAAAGGACTTGGATCCAAGGGCACGTGCCCATAGCGTGTGACCACCAAGCCACTGAGCTCGGCTTCTTTGGGCCAATGTTTCTCCAAGGCCTGGGCCATCGAGGCCGCCGCTTTGCCTGCACCCAAGACAAGGGTTCGCCCCTTTGGGGGCTTGGGCAAGTAAGGCTTGAGATGGTGCTCTGGCAGGGCTCGCTCAATAGCTTTGCCCAACAGCTGGTTCAATACAAGCAAGGGATCTGATGTGAGGTGACTTGACATGGGTCGTTAGGTAAGACAATTTTCTCTCATGGGGCAGATCATGCCCATCGCAAAACGATGGGTGGCATTTAAAACTTTAAACCCATGATAAGCTCTCATTTAAAACCCATACGGTGGTAGTGTCCATCTGTAGAAGTTTAATCTCAAAAGCCATCCTCCAAACACGCCATGTCTCAAATACTCATCCACCAAGCCAACTGCATCTCCACGCAGGACCCTCAAGAACGAGAACTCAGGGGCGGGAGCATCTTGATTCAAGATGGACTCATCAAAGAGGTGTTTGATGCGGCACAATTCAAGGCAACGGGTGAGCATCTTCTAAGCCAGGTCGATGAGGTGATTGATGCCAGGCAGCATTTGGTGATTCCAGGCATGGTCAATTGCCACCACCACATGGTGCAATCCCTCACCCGAGCCTATTTGCCCGTTCAAAATGCAGAGCTGTTTTCATGGCTAAGGGGCTTGTATCCGATTTGGGCCAATCTGCGCCCTGAGATGGTCCAAGTGGCTTGCAAGGTGGCCATGGCAGAGTTGCTGATGAGTGGATGCACCACCAGCAGTGATCACTTGTACATCTACCCCAACGGGGTCAATTTAGAAGACAGCATCGAAGCGGCCAAAGCCACCGGCATGCGCTTTACCGCCACACGCGGCAGCATGAGTGTGGGCCAATCCAAAGGCGGCCTGCCCCCAGACCGGGTTGTCGAGGACGAAGACTTCATCTTAAAGGAAACGCAGCGTCTGATTGAAAAGTGGCACGATGCGCGTCACGCCTCGATGTTGCACATCTCGGTTGCCCCTTGCTCACCCTTTACGGTCAGCGAGTCCTTGATGGAGCAATCCGCCAAACTTGCTCGTGCCTTGGGGGTCAGAATGCACACCCATTTGGCAGAAAACGATCACGACGTCGCTTACACACAAGAAAAGTTCAACTGCAGCCCGACCCAGTACGTTGAGCGCTTGGGTTGGGTGGGGGAAGACGTGTGGCACGCGCACTGCGTCAAAATTGACGCCCCTGGCATTGAACTCTTTGCCAAGACCCGAACCTCCATTGCCCACTGCCCCTGCTCCAACATGCGACTGGCCAGTGGCATCTTGCCTCTGAGGAAAATTTTGGATGCGAATGTGAGCGTCGGCCTAGGGGTCGATGGTAGCGCCAGCAACGATGGCGCACACCTCCTAGCCGAAGCACGCCAGGCCATGCTCCTGGCCCGGGTGTCCAAATCCCTGGAGCCCTTTGGCTGTGACACTGGGCCGATGGAGATGACACCGCGAGATGTTTTAAAGCTTGCTACTCGAGGTGGCGCACAAACCCTTGGCCGACAAGACATTGGACAAATCGCGCCTGGCTTTTGCGCAGACCTGGCACTCTATAGAACCGACACCCTGCCCATGGCTGGCGGTTCTGTTCACGACCCCATAGGTGCCTTGATCCTGTGCTCAAGTCAATTGACGGACTACACCATGGTGAATGGGCGCATGCTGGTGGCCAAGGGCGAATTCAAAGCCTTTGACCTTGAACCCGTCACACGCCGCCACAACGAGTTGGCGCTGGAATTGACAAGTTCGTGAGTCTGCCCTCACCCATGCGTTTCACCGTGTTGGGTGTGAGCGCATGCGCTCAAGGCGCAGTGGAGGCACCGGCCTCAAACCAGCGTTTGATGTGCTCGCGCTCCAAATCGGTGATTTGAGTGGCGTTGTTCATCGGCATTTGACGAAGCACAACTGCTTGTTGGTAGATGTTTTGTGCATTGATCTTGACCTCTTGAGGCGAATCGAAGCGTAAATTTTTCATCTGCACAAGAGCGCCATGGCATGAATAACAACGCTGCTCCAAGATGCTTTGCACTAGAGCGTAGCCCACAGGGCCTGGACCTGCATTGGCAAGAGCGGCCTCTTGCGAGATCGCTTTGGACTCAGGCTTGAGGCCCATGATGACACCAACAATGATGAGCACTCCGATCAAAGCAAAGGGCAAAGGGTTGCTCGCCTTGTTTTGATGATAGGCGTGCCTTTGCACAAAAAACTGCCTGATCAAGGCACCTGCAGACATCATGGCCACCAGTGTGATCCAGTGGTAAGCGTGGGAGTACAGAAAACTGTAATGGTTACTGAGCATGGCAAACAAGACTGGCAGGGTGAAGTAGGTGTTGTGCACACTTCTTTGCTTGCCTCTTTTTCCATGCATGGCCAACTCAGCAGGAGGCAATTTTTGACCCGAGGTCATCGCTGCGACCACTTTTCGCTGTCCTGGAATGATCCAAAAGAACACGTTGGCGCTCATCGCAGTGGCCATCATTGCACCGACGAGCAAGAAGGCCGCACGCCCTGCAAACCAGTGACAGGCAAGCCAAGACGCAAATGCGATCACCACAAACATGATCAAGCCCACACCAAGTTCTCCATTTTCTTTGAACCCGACCCATTGACTCACGCGATCGTAGACCACCCAAAACACCACCAAAAAAGACAAGGCCACCAAGACGGCTTGCGTGGGCGTCCAATCCATCAAAGATTTATCGATCAAATAAGAGCTTGCATTGAACAAATAGAGCAAGGTAAACAATGCAAAGCCACTCATCCAAGTCGTGTAGCTCTCCCAAAAAAACCAGTGAAGTTTGGTGTGAATTTTCTTTGGAGCCACCATGTATTTCTGCGGATTGTAAAAGCCCCCTCCATGCACAGCCCAAAGCGCGCCATCAACGCCTTTTTCCAGCAAGTCCGGTGAATTGGGTTTGACCAAATTGCTGTCTAAAAAAACAAAGTAAAAGGACGAGCCCACCCAGGCGATGGCCGTGATCACATGGATCCAGCGCAAAAGCAAATTGGCCCATTCAAGGTAGTACGGATCGATCAATTCAAATTCCCCAATTCAAGTCTCAACATTCTTTTGCGCAAGCGCGAACTGCTCTTCGTTCATCAACAATTGCGCCACAACAGACACAGCTATCACCTCGGGCTCCTTGGCATGAAGACCGGCAATCCCGATGGGACACTGCACACCCGAAAAATCAGAGGGCTCAAAACCCCTTTGCGACAACCGACTCTTGAAGGTCGCCCACTTGGTCTCGCTACCGATCAAACCTATGCTTTTCAAGTCTTGGTGCGCACGTTGTCTTAGCAAGCACTGGTGCAACACGTCCAAATCCTCGGCGTGACTGAAGCTCATGATCAAAACATGCGAGTTCGCCTTGATGTCATGTACAGCCAGCTGAACAGGCTCAGAATGTTCAATCTGAATGTTCAAACCCACACCAAGGGGAAAGATGGCTTCTCTCGAATCGATCCAAGTGACTTGCCAAGACTGTTTTTCCATCAGGTCCACAATCGCTTGACCCACATGCCCAGCTCCAAAGAGGGCCAAACTGGGCTCTTGCATTTGCAATCTCTTTGGAAGACTTGAAGCATCGACAGCATCCAATCGCTCAAATGCCAAATGCACCACACCACCACAACACTGCCCCAAGGAGGGCCCCAAGGGGTATCGCTTGATCAGTGGCTCGCCCAAAATTGGGTTGGCGTCCAACAAAGCCCTCGCCTCTTGAATCGCTTGAAACTCAAGTTGACCTCCACCCAATGTGTTGATCGTTTGAGAGGACAACACAGCCATCCAAGCCCCCTCATCCCTGGGCACCGAGCCTTGAGTTTTGACGACCGTGACCAAGACCGCATGCTCGCCCTGCTCTAGGATGCGCATGAGTTGCCGCATAGGCCTTAACACCACAACACCAGATGCAGGTTCAACACCCATCAAGCCTGTTGTTTCAAGCCTTCACAAGCCATCAGTATTCTCTCAGGCGTTGCTGGCGCATCCATTTGAAGTCTTACCTTGTGCTGTGCGCTTGCGCTCACAGCATCTCTTAGCGCAAAGTAAGTCGATAAAGCCAGCATCAAGGGCGGCTCACCCACGGCCTTGCTGTAAAAAGGTGTTGGCTTGACATTGCTGCCATCAAACAAGGTGACATTGAAATGCTCTGGAATGTCGCCCGCTACTGGGATCTTGTAGGTGCTTGGCCCATGGGTCAACAATTTGCCCTTTGCATTCCAAATACACTCCTCCATGGTCAACCAGCCCATGCCTTGGACATACCCGCCTTCAATTTGCCCTTGATCGATGGCAGGGTTGATGCTCTTGCCAACATCGTGAACAATGTCAACGGCCTTGAGCCACCACTCGCCTGTTTGTGTATCGATCTCAACTTCAGAGACAGAGGCTCCATAACAGTTGTAGTAAAAGGCTCGCCCCCAAAGTGTGTTGAAGTCGTACGCAATGTCAGGTGTGCGATAAAAACCAGTCACCGACAAACCAACACGGTCCAACCAAGCTTGAACGATCAAATCTTTCCACGCCACACTTTTTGATCCACAAGTGGCTTTATTTTGTGCAAACACCACTTCACTGGGCTCACACGACATCATGCGAGCAGCAACTTGGGCCAATCGGTCTCTCATTTGATCGCAAGCATTGTTGATCGCAGCGCCATTGATGTCCGCACCACTTGAGGCGGCCGTGGCAGAGGCATTCGGGACTTTTTGCGTGTCAGTTGAAGTCACCCTGACCTTACCAACATCGATGCCCAATCCATCAGCAGCGACCTGGGCCATTTTGGTGTTGAGCCCCTGGCCCATTTCAGTTCCACCATGATTGACACTGACCGAGCCGTCTTGGTAGATGTTCAACAGCGCGCCACCTTGGTTCAACATGGTGGCGGTGAAACTGATGCCAAACTTCAAAGGCACCAAGGACAGTCCACGCTTTTTGAAAGGATGGGCCAAGTTGAAAGCTTCCACTTCTTTTTTTCTTTGCAGATAATTGGACTTGGTTTTGACTTGCTCAATCACCTGGTCGCCAATCCAATCTTCGATTTTTTGACCGTACTGCGTGATCATGGTTTGTTCTTGCCCAGACACAGAGGGGTCTTTGTACAAATTGAGCTCTCTGATGTCCAAGGCATCTTTGCCCAAGTGCTGCGCCATTTCTTCAATCACCGTCTCAATGGCAAACATCCCTTGTGGCCCACCAAACCCCCTAAAGGCGGTCGCGCTTTGCATGTGGGTTTTGCAGCGATGGGTGATGACCTTCAAATTGGGCAGGTAATAGCAATTATCAATGTGCAACAACGCACGATCGTTGACCGGTCCAGAGAAGTCGGTGCTGTAACCGCAGCGAGAGTAAAGCGTCACATCAACGCCCAAGATGTGGCCCGCATCGTCAAAGCCCACCTCGTAGTCGGCCCTGAAATCATGGCGCTTGCCGGTGATGGTCATGTCGTCATCACGGTTGACGCGCAACTTAACGGGCCGGTTGAGCTTGAAGGCCGCCAACGCAGCGCTTTGGCTAAAAATACTTGCATTGCCCTCTTTGCCCCCAAATCCTCCGCCCATTCGCCGACAAATGACCTCCACATCATGGGTGGACAAGTTCAGTGCCGCAGCCGCTTCGCGCTGATTGCCATCGGGATGCTGTGTGGACACATACAAAGTCAGTTGTCCATCTTCCCTTGGCACAGCATAGGTGATTTGGCCTTCTAAATAAAACTGTTCTTGTTGACCACAGTAGGTACGACCACTTAAGCGATGGGGCGCATTTTCAATGGCCGTCTTGGGCTCTCCTCTGGTGATCCCTTTGGCCGGCATGATGAAAGAACCCTGCTCCATCGCATCTTCAATCGTAAGAACAGCGGGCAGCTCTTTGACCGATACTTTCGCAGCTTTGGCGGCTTGCCTTGCATAGATCATTTCTCTGGCAACAACGACGGCAACAGGTTGGCCCACAAATTGAACGATACCTTGGGCTAAAAAAGGGTCGTCATGGACAATTGGACCGCAATTGTTCTCACCTGGAATGTCCTTGGCGGTGAAGACCGCAACGACCCCATGCTGTTTTAAGAGATGCTCCCTGTCGATACCCTCCCCTATCAACTCACCATGCGCGACCGGTGACAAGACCAGGGCCGCGTAGAGTGTGCCCGCCAATTCTGAAATGTCGTCGGTGTAAATGGCTTGACCCGTCACATGCAAATGCGCTGACTCGTGCGTCAGCTCGCGACCTTGCTCACCGCAAGCCATGAGTTCCTTGATATGTTCTGGTGCATTCATGATGCAGTCACCTCCGAGAACTGGGTGTTGATAAATTTTAAAACCAAGTTTCTTGCAACCAAAGAGCGATAGGCCCACGTCGCCCGCAGCCCATCTCTTGCGGTGTAACTCTTTGCTATGGCTTGATCAAGCTCAGAGGCCTGGACGTCTTGTATTCGCTTGCCTTCCAAGACTTTTTCAAGGGCAAAAGCCCTCGAAGGAGAGGGCGATAAGCCATTGAAGGCCAACCGAACTTGGCTCAAGCACTCATTTTTAATCACATAAGTCATGGCCGCACAAGTGGCAGAAATATCTTGCTCAAAACGCTTGCTGACTTTATGAGCAACAAAGATCTGACCCGCTTGAGGCCTTGGGATTTCGATGGCTTGAATGAACTCAGACGCTTGCATGATGTTCTTTTTGAGTCCCGTGTAAAAGGCATCCAAGTCAACGCGCCTTGTTTTGGAACCCTGGCGCAAAATCAATGTCGTACCCAAAGCCATCAAACACGGCATGCTGTCGCCAATGGGGGATCCGTTGGCAATGTTGCCCGCCAAAGTCGCTGTGAAGCGAATTGGAGGAGAACCAAAGCGACGAAGCACTTCTGCAAAATCGGGCAACTCTTCTTTCACCAAATGCATCACGTCCTCTAAAGAGACCATGGCACCCACCTTCCAAAGTGATGGGGTGGTCTGGATGTCTTTGAGCTCTTTCACATGCCCCAAATACAAAATATGGTCTGGCCGGTGAAACTCTTTGTTCACCTGTAAACCAATCTCAGAACTGCCCGCAAGCAAGGTTGCGTTGGGGTGCTTGATCAAATAGTCAGCCACCTCATCAACGCTTGAGGGCGAAACAAACTCATTGCCTTTTTTGGTTCGAACGACCGGTTGAACGATCAAATCCCCCTCTAAACTCAAAGTGGGTTGGTCGGCTCTTAGGATGTCTTTGAGCAAGGCCACATCCGCTTGGTCATCCAAACGCAAGGACGCTTGGTGCTCGCATGCCCTGTAGGTCGCGTCGATGATGGGCTTGTAGCCCGTGCAACGACAAAGATTGCCACTCAAAGCATCGGTGATGTCTAAACGGGTTGGATGGCTGTTGGTTTGCGTCATGTTGACCAAACTCATGACAATCCCAGGCGTGCAAAATCCACATTGAGAACCATGACACTCTTTCATGGCCTCTTGAATCGGATGCATGTGTCCGTTGAGCTTCAAACTCTCGACCGTCTTGATCGACTTTCCATCCAAGGTAGGTAAAAGCTGCAGACAACTGTTGACCGTGACATAGTCCACGCCATTTTGAGCTGCATTGAGCTCGCCCACCATGACCACACACGCACCACAATCGCCCTCGGCGCATCCCTCTTTGGTGCCTGTGCGGCGCAAATCCTCACGCAAGTAATCCAAAACCGTGGTGGTCCTTCTCTCGCCTTTGACCTCAACGACTCGACCATCAAGAACAAAACGCACTGTATTTGTAACTTCAGACATGATAAAACTCAATCCAACATGATTAAAAAAACCAACTCACTGGGTTCAAACGCTGAACACCGTCTGCGCACTCGCGTCCATTAGGAACCCCTGTAGGTCGAATAGCTCCAGGGGCTGACCAACAAGGGAACATGATAATGCTCTTTGGGGTTCGATACCCCAAAATCCAAGTGAACCACGTCCAAGAACAAAGGTTCTTCTAGATCTTTCACCTTAGACCTAAAGTACTCTCCTGCAGAAAAGCTCAATCGATAAAGGCCGATGCGCAAATCCTGGGTTTCAATGAGGGGAGCATCTGCTCTTCCGTCCGCATTGAGCACCAAGCTTTTCATGACTTGATACGTCTCACCTTGCTTTTGAAGCAAAGCAACCGCCATGCCCGCAGCAGGCTTGCCGTGCATGGTATCCAAAACGTGTGTGCTCAAACCCATTGTATAAATTCCAATCTGAAATGACGGTTGAACTCAACCGATTGCATTTTAAATGCCAGTGCACCTAAAAAACCACCTCGCGTGAAGCGATCGGTCCATATTATTGAAGGATTTGTTTCGCATCTATATTTCTGCTCAAAAAAAAAGGACAATTGAACGGATGGTATGATTTTTTTCGTTGCCCTAGGGCTTTAATTCCTTCTTCACTTCACCCGCAGTGCCCACATGCAAAATTTCGACACCACCTTGCCTTACCCCAGAGATCTTGAGGGCTATGGTGAACATCCGCCCTTCGCCAATTGGCCGGGAAAAGCAAAAATAGCCGTGCAATTTGTCTTGAACTACGAAGAGGGCTCTGAAAACGCGACCCTGCATGGCGATGAGGGGTCTGAGCAATTTTTGTCTGAAATGTTCAATCCGCCCAGTTTTCCCGACCGACACATGACCATGGAGAGCATTTATGAGTACGGATCCAGGGCAGGTGTTTGGCGCATTTTGAGAGAATTTGATCAAAGAAAATTGCCCCTGACCGTTTTTGGCGTGGGCATGGCTTTGGAGCGGCACAAGGAATTGGCTCAGGCCTTTGTGGCAAAAGGGCATGAAATCGCTTGTCATGGCTACCGCTGGATCAACCACCAAGCCATGCCAGAGAGCACAGAAAGAGAGCACATTCGAAAAGGAATCGACATCGTCAAGCACATCACCCAAGAGTCGTCCATTGGTTGGTACACAGGGCGTGACAGCCCCAACACCCGGCGTCTTGTGGCAGATTGTTGGGACGTTGGGTACGACAGCGATTGTTATGGCGACGACTTGCCCTTTTGGATGAAGGTTCAAAACAGTGCGGGCAAGACCGTACCTCAACTGATTGTGCCTTACACACTGGACTGCAATGACATGCGCTTTTCTCTCCCCCAAGGCTATGCTCAGGCGCAAGACTTTTTCATCTATTTGAAGGACACCTTTGACGCTTTGTACGCTGAAGGCGATGACTGCCCAAAAATGATGAGTGTGGGCATGCATTGCAGGCTCTTGGGCCGCCCAGGCAGAATCATGGCCTTGAAGAAGTTTTTGGATTACATCGAAACATTTGACCGCGTTTGGGTCTGCAAGAGAATGGACATTGCCAAACATTGGCGCACCGAGCATCCTTTCTTGGAATAAGCCCTAAGACCCCTTGACCTTGAGCGAACCTATTCTAGAGTCACCTTATTCATGACCATCACCCTTGACCAACTCAACACTCAACCGCTTGAACAGTTGTTGCCGCGCCTTCTAGGTCTTTATGAGCATTCAGACTGGATCGTGCAAAGCACACTGGCCAGTCGCCCATTTAGGAGCATTGAAGCCTTCAAATTCGAGATGGTACGCAACCTCGACAGAGCTGGCCCACAAGCTTGGCTCAAGCTGATCAAAGCCCACCCCGAGCTGACAGGCAAAGTTGCTGTTCAAAAAACACTCACCTCAGAGTCACAAAGTGAACAACAAAAAGCTGGACTTGCCAACTGCACGCCAGAAGAATATGAGGACCTGCACCGCCTAAACCATGCCTATCAAGACAAATTTGACTTCCCCTTCATCTTGGCCGTTCGAGGACCAAGAGGTCTGGGGCTGACTCGCCAAGAGATCATCAAGACCATGGACAGGCGGCTCAAGAACACCCGGGACTTTGAGATCAAAGAGGCCCTTCAACAAATTCATCGCATTGT
This sequence comes from uncultured Burkholderiales bacterium, assembly GCA_903842945.1. Classification (GTDB taxonomy): domain Bacteria; phylum Pseudomonadota; class Gammaproteobacteria; order Burkholderiales; family Burkholderiaceae_C; genus Limnohabitans. The sequence continues at coordinate 762 of CAIMNS010000255.1, read as the reverse complement.
TGAACTGCGTGTGCATGAAAAAACAGGCCACACCAGCCCTGAAGGAGATTTGATTTGGGACTGGCAAGAACAATTGGCTCAATTCAGCGAGGCTCAGAGCCTCACGCCAGGGCAGTTGACGGTCACGTACTTGAGCCCTGCTCACAAGCAATGTGCGCAATTCATTGAGCAGCTCATGCGTGACAGTGGCTTTGATGAGGTGACGCAAGACGCCGTGGGCAATGTGGTGGGCCGTTATCACGGACGTGAGCCCACAGCCTCGTATTTAATGACCGGATCTCATTTTGATACGGTTCGAAATGGTGGCAAATACGATGGCCGTTTGGGCATATGTTGTCCCATCGCCTGCGTAAAGTCTTTGCATGAAAAAGGAGACCGCCTACCCTATGGCCTAGAGGTGGTGGCCTTTGCTGAGGAGGAGGGACAGCGATTTGCCGCCACTTTCTTGGCCTCCAGTGCCTTGGTCGGACAGTTCAACGAAACTTGGCTGGCACAAAAAGACAAAGAAGGCACGACCATGCGCGAAGCCATGGTGAGCTATGGGCTGGATCCGAACGCCATACCAGCCATCCAGCGGGATCCCAAAAAGTACCTGGGTTTCATTGAAGTTCACATTGAACAAGGCCCCGTTTTATACAACCACCACGCGCCACTGGGTTTGGTCACCTCGATCAACGGGTCCAGGCGCTTTTTGGGACACGTCAAGGGTGTGGCCAGTCACGCTGGCACCACGCCGATGAGACTCAGACACGATGCAGTTGG
>CAIMNS010000254.1 GCA_903842945.1 uncultured Burkholderiales bacterium | reverse complement strand
GAGGTCTTGCAAGCCCATGAGGGTCACTTGAATGCGTATTTTGCGCACGAGCACGCCAAGACCAAAGCCACCACCGCCAACCGCCGGTTGACGGTGTTCAGACGGTTTTACAGATGGGCGGTGCGTGAGCGTCACGTCTCGCTTGACCCCACCTTGAAACTGTTGTCGGCCAAGCAGGCTTTGCGGGTGCCCAAAACCCTCAGCGAAGCTCAGGTGGAGGCCTTGTTGAATGCCCCCGATGTGAGCACACCCTTGGGTGTCAGAGATCGCACCATGCTGGAGTTGCTCTATGCCTGTGGTCTGCGAGTGAGTGAGTTGGTGGGTTTGAGTGTCTACCAAGTCAGTTTGAACGAAGGGGTCCTTAAAGTCACGGGCAAGGGCAACAAAGAGCGACTCATTCCATTTGGTCAAGTGGCACTGGATTGGTTGGAACGCTATTTGAAGCAGGAGCGGGAAACGCTTTTGGCAGGGCAAGTCCAAGACGCCCTTTTTGTGACGCAACGGGGGAGCAAATCGGGCTCGGCCATGAGCCGCGTGATGTTTTGGTCTTTGATCAAAAAATATGCGTCCATGGCGGACATTCACCAACCTATTTCTCCTCACACACTCAGGCACGCGTTTGCCACCCATTTGTTGAACCATGGGGCCGATTTGCGAGCGGTGCAAATGCTCTTGGGACACGCCGATATCTCCACCACCACCATTTACACCCATGTCGCCCGAGAGCGACTCATGGCCCTTCACGCTGAGCACCATCCAAGGGCTTGAGGTGTTCGTTGGGGCGATGCTCGCTTGATGCTTCAATAAAGCGCCGCTTGTTCGTTCAGGGCTTGAAGGTCCTCATCTGTAAAGCCTGCCAAGCGCCTGGCCGCTTCATTGAACGGGGGTCTGATTTTAGGGGCTTGGTAGGTCTGGGTGAGTTCGCGGTAAGTCTTTTGTGGGTCAAGATGGTGTTTGGCGCACAGCCACAAATACCAATAGTTGCCCACTTGAACGTGCTTGATTTCATCGCTGAGGATGGTGTCCAAGATCTCCAAAGCGCGTTTGGCATGGACCGATAAAGGGCCCGATAAGAGGAGAAGTTTCTCTTGAATGACGGGGGTTGCATCCAGTCCGCGGGCTTCAAGGGTTCTGGGCACCAAAGCCATGCGAGCCAAAAGGTCGTCTTGGGTTTTTTCGCACATGAGCCACAAGCCCTCATGGGCATCAAAGTCCCCATATGCATACCCCATCTCGATCAATGCATTCGATAAAAGCTCAAAATGGGTCGCCTCTTCATAAGCGACTTGGGCCCATTCGAGGTAGAAGCGTTGGGGCATGTGCTCAAAACGCCAGGCGGCGTCCAGGGCCAAGTTGATGGCATTGAATTCAATGTGACAAACCGAATGGATCAAGGCGCCCAAGCCCTCATGGGTCGAGGGCTTTCTCGATGGGACCTGCTTGGGCGGTTTTAAGGTCGGTCTTTCAGGCCGACCCATGGGGCAATTGGACAATTTCAAGTCTTCAAGCACGAGCCAATTGGCCTGTTGGAGCCAGAGTTTTTTTAAAGCGTCGACTTTGAGGTGTGGGTCTGACAGCGCAAAAATCAGGGACAGTTCGGTTCGCAGGTCGTTCATGAAAGACATTGTAAGATCAATGCTTGTCAACAATCAAAGGGCCATGAGATGAGTTGTTTTAAATTGGGGGAAGACTCTCCGGTTTTGTCCAAGGGCGTCTGGGTGGCACACAGTGCAGATGTCTTGGGTCGCGTGGAGTTGCAAGAGGACGTGAGTGTTTGGTTTTCCTCGGTGATTCGAGGCGACAACGAAGCGGTGCTTGTGGGGCGGGGCAGCAACATCCAAGATGGGAGTGTCTTGCACAGCGACAAAGGCTTTCCTTTGCACATCGGTGAATTCGTTACCGTAGGTCACCGTGTGATTTTGCACGGGTGCACCATTGGCTCGGGCAGTTTGATTGGCATGGGTGCGATTGTTTTGAATGGCGCCAAAATTGGCCCTCATTGCCTGGTGGGTGCGGGGGCCTTGGTCACAGAGGGCAAGGAGTTCCCCGAGGGGTCGATGATTTTGGGCTCGCCGGCCAAGGTGGTCAAAACACTCAGCCCAGAACAAATTCAAGGTTTAAAGCAAAGTGCATTGAATTACATCGATAATGCCAAAAGGTTTTCTTCGCAACTCAAGCCCATGTGATCGCCTTCAAAAGCGCTGAGGGCAGCTCATTTTTTTATCGATAAGATGTCAGAACTGCATAAATTTATTTTTGAAGGCCTACCGGTCAGGGGCTCCTTGGTCAGACTGACCGATTCATGGCAAGAAATATTGCATCGTCGTTTGGCCAATTCCGAAACGGGTGCTTATCCGCTTGAAGTAGCGAGTCTTTTGGGGCAGATGACGGCGGCTGCGGTTTTGATGCATTCCAACATCAAATTCAATGGCGCCTTGGTGTTGCAAATTTTTGGCTCAGGACCCTTGAAGTTGGCTGTGGCAGAGGTGCAAGCGGATTTGAGTTTTAGATCTACGGCCAAAACCATTGGCGATATCCCCCAAGGTGCTGGCTTGGCATCGATGGTCAATGTCAACAACCTAGGCAAGTGCGCCATCACGCTCGACCCCAAAGATCGATTTCCTGGACAGCAGCCTTACCAAGGGGTGGTTCCCTTGTTCGATGACCACAAACGCCCCATTGCGTCTTTGAGCGAGGTGCTTGAGCATTACATGCTTCAAAGTGAACAACTTGACACCAAGTTGATTTTGGCCTCCAACGCGCAAACGGCTGCAGGTCTATTGATTCAGCGCTTGCCCGTTCAAGGGGCAGGCAATTTGTTGGCCAAGGCCACCATGCTCGATGAGGATGAAATCGGCAGAAACGAAGATTACAAACGCATCTCGATGTTGGCGGCCACCTTGACCGAGACAGAATTGTTGACGCTTGAACCCCAAGACATCATGCATCGACTTTTTTGGGAAGAGCCGTTGATGCGGTTCGAGCCCTTCAAAGGGTCAACCGCACCAAGGTTTGTGTGCAGTTGCTCTCGCGAACGGGTCACCAAGATGATTCAAGGCCTGGGTCAAGAGGAGGCAGACAGCATCCTGCAAGAGCGTGAAGACATCGAAGTGGGTTGTGATTTCTGCGGCAGACAGTACCGGTTTGACGCGGTGGATGCGGCGCAAATTTTCACACCCGTGATTGCCATCCCAAAACTGCCAGGGGCCGATCAAGTGCATTGAGGGCTTTGCTGTTGCATCTCAAACAAGCGACTCTCGCAAAGTGGGTCGCTGCATTTTTCACAATATGCCTTGTAGCGTGCACTTGCCAAAGGTCTGAGCAGATCTGCTGGCACCTGCAACTGCCACTTTTGTAGGGCTGCACTCCATGCGTACCGAATGCGGTCGAGCATCTCGATGCCCTGCCCGTAGATCACCTCATAAGAGAAGTGCGCCTTGTTTGTCAAGTAGGCCCGCCACTCGAGCGCAGAGGCTTGATCAAGCGCTTGTGCGTTGTTGCAAAGCAAAAGCACCAAGGCGTTGGGTTGACGCCTGGGCATCTTTTCAGAAAGGGGGGTCGTGAGACCTTGAAGGATGAAGGTAGCGTCTTGGCTGGGGCACAAGGCTTTCATGTCTTGACGCGTGAGCACGCATTGATCCAACAAGCTCACCGAGCTGAGCTCATCGTCAAAGTGCGAGGCATTCAACAGCTCGAACTCGAAGGTCTCTTTAACGCCTAGCAAAAGCAATTGGTAGACCCGAGGTTTTGTCATTTGCAGGGTTGGTGTTGAGGGTGCCAAAGTTGCAAGCCGTGGGTGGGACGGCCCAAAGAGCTATCGGCTCTCAACGCCCCAGTTGGACAAAAATTTCGTTGGCTTTGACCATGCCGATCTCTCGGCGTGCACGCTCTTCAACCATCTCAAGGCCGACCTTCAAATCCAACAACTCAGCGCTGTAGCGCTGGTTGGTGATTTGTGCTTGGCGGTTCAAGCCCAATTGCTGCGTCAATTGTTGTTGAAGTTGCATGACCTCAGGCACGCTCCCACGACCAATCCACAACTGTCCCTGCAAGATAACAAGCAAGAACAACAAAGTCCAAGTGATGGAGCGTTGCGTCATGGTGATGAACTGGAACGTGGTGGTGTTAAACAGTTTGCAATCTTATAGCTAGTTTAGGATTGACGCAAGTTGTAAAACGCGGAGCGTCCAGGGTAAGAGGCCACATCCCCCAAGTCCTCTTCAATGCGCAGAAGTTGGTTGTACTTGGCCATGCGGTCACTTCGACTGAGGGAGCCGGTCTTGATTTGACCCGCATTGGTGCCCACGGCAATGTCAGCGATGGTGGTGTCCTCGGTCTCGCCAGAGCGATGGCTGATGACCGAGGTGTAGGAGGCGCGCTTGGCCATTTCTATGGCTTCAAAGGTCTCTGTCAGCGTGCCGATTTGATTGATTTTGATCAAAATAGAGTTGGCAATGCCTTGGTCAATGCCTCGCTTGAGGATTTTCGTGTTGGTCACAAACAAATCGTCGCCAACCAATTGCACCTTGGACTTCAATCGATCGGAGAGCACCTTCCAGCCTTCCCAGTCTCCCTCAGACATACCGTCCTCAATGCTGATGATGGGGTATTTGTCGCACCACATGGCCATCATGTCGCTCCAAGCGGGGGCCTCCAGTTGCAGGCCTTCGCCTTGTAGGTGGTATTTGCCGTCCTTGAAGAATTCGCTGGCTGCGCAATCTAGGCCAAGAACGATTTGCTCGCCAGCGGTGTAGCCGGCTTTGTCAATCGCTTGCAGGACCAACTCAATGGCGGCTTCGTGATTTTTGACGTTGGGTGCAAACCCACCTTCGTCCCCTACGGCTGTGCTCATGCCTTGGTCGTTGAGGATTTGCTTTAAGGCGTGAAAGACCTCTGCACCGTACCGAAGGGCTTCCCTGAAAGAGGGTGCGCCAATGGGGATGATCATGAACTCTTGCAAGTCCAGGTTGTTGTTGGCGTGTGCGCCGCCATTGATCACATTCATCATGGGAACAGGCATTTGCATCTTGCCCATACCACCGAAATAGCGGTACAGGGGGAGGCCCGCTTCCTCAGCGGCAGCCTTGGCCACGGCCATGGACAAGGCCAGCGTGGCATTGGCACCCAGTTTGGATTTGTTCTCGGTGCCATCCAAGTCGATCAAGGTTTGGTCCAAAAAAGCTTGCTCGCATGCATCAAGTCCCAAAACCGCTTCTGCAATTTCAGTGTTGATGTGTTCCACCGCTTTTAAGACGCCTTTGCCCAAGTAGCGAGAGGTGTCACCATCTCTGAGTTCAATGGCTTCTCTGGAGCCAGTGGAGGCGCCTGAGGGAACGGCTGCGCGTCCCATGATGCCACTCTCAAGCAGCACATCACATTCCACGGTGGGGTTGCCACGGCTGTCTAAGATCTCACGTCCAACAATATCAACAATTGCGCTCATAACTTGGGGCTTTCACAAAAATAAAAAATAAAATCAAGAGGCTCTTCATGTGCCAAGAGGACCGGTTGTTTGGGGTTTATGCGGAGAAGTCGTTTTCTAAAAATGCCTGGCGCTTGGTGACTCGATCGAGTTCAACCAAGGTTTCAAGCAGGGCTTTCATGTGTTGGAGGGGCACGGCAT
>CAIMNS010000253.1 GCA_903842945.1 uncultured Burkholderiales bacterium | reverse complement strand
AGACCTCTTCTTAGCAAAGCCCTGACCAGCGCAGCAAGATGCGCCTCATCAAACGATTCATTCAAGCACCTGTCAAATCCCATGTCTAAAAGTGGCCCTGCAAGTTGGGATTGACTGTCTGGGAAAAAAGCCACAGCACAGGCAGGCGCTAGATGGCTTGAATTTTTTTCAAAAAAGAAACCATTGACTTCCAATGAAATTTCTTTTTTATGAACAAATATCAGATCAAAATTTTGCAAAAATTCCGCTCGATAATTTGAGAGAATTATCGGAAACCTAAATATGTTGCAATCCAAAAAATTGATTGATCGTGAAATCTTCTGAGCAAATTGATCGTCACTGGAAAAAATGGCGACTTTGTACATTTTTATTCAACCGATCGAGATTTTTTTGTAAATTCAACATCAATTCATTCGCTCCATCACGGATCTAGATTCTCTTGAATCAGTTTCAGTGTGTGTAGAAATTATCCTTGCAACAGGCATGAACTCATCGTAAATAACAGGGTCTTTGTATGCTGCACAAGCTCGGTTTAAAAATTCATCTGAGCAGCATTGCTGATCAATTTGTAAATTTAAAAGGGTAAGTTTGTTGTCTGCAATTTTTTTCTTCAAGTTTTCAAAGATCAAATGAATTTCAATTTCATCTTCAATATGGAGGATCCATTTCCACGCTTGTCCCATGGGAATTTCACTTTCAACACCGCTTTTGTTCCACAACACGTAGGACACTTTCATATCAATCCTAAGCGGCTTGTAAATTTAGAAAATTCGACAAGTCGAAAATAGAATTGGGTGCAACAGGTCTCACCCTTTGAGGTAAGGGCTTGAAGTTCATTGCCAAAGACTTTGTTGGCTTTGAAGCAGGAGACTCAGAATTTTTGGGTACCAATTCCGCAAAAGGATAAGCCTGAAGGAACTCTTTTTCCAATTGACAAGCCTGTTGCGCAATCAAGTACGTGCAGCTTGACTCGTTAGAAGAATGACTATTTTTGAGAACTTCATTGGCAGGGTTAAAACACAAAACAACATCCCAAACGGATAACTCGTTCAAAGGAACACTCAGCTGATAGCCCCCACCCGGCCCCCGGGTGGCACGAATCAAGCCTTGCTCTCTGGCATCTTTCAAGATGCCTTCTATGTAGGACAAAGAAACATCCGTCAAAGATGCAAGCGCATCAGCTGTGATGGTTCTGTGACTAGGGGTCCTAGCGATGTGTGTGATGACGTGTAAACCAAGGGAAGCGCGCTTGTTAATCATCATGTTTCCTTTTCAATGAGTGCAAATCTATCACTCAATTGCATTTAAACTATTCAAAATATTAAAATATTTCGTATAAACTACTCAAAATCAATTCAAAATAGAAAAAATGACAAAAAATACTCAACCCACAGGCGGTTTACACAAGATTGGTGCAGTGTCTAGTCTCAGTGGCGTTCCAACGCCTACGCTTCGAGTCTGGGAGATGCGCTACGAAACCTTTCTGCCGTACAAAACAGAAAGTAAGCACCGGTTATTCACAGACGATGATGTTTTAAAGGCAACATTGCTTAAAAGACTGACAGAACAAGGTCACGGCATCAGCAACATCGCCAAACTGAGCACAACAGATCTCAACAATTTGTTACAACAACATCAAGAGAAAAAACCTGTTGCAGCACGTGAACATTTTGGTCCTAAAAGAAAGGAACATT
>CAIMNS010000252.1 GCA_903842945.1 uncultured Burkholderiales bacterium | reverse complement strand
GCCTGAGAGAGGGCTTGCTCCATGCTCAGCCCTTTGGCCAAACCAGCTGCGATGGCCGACGACAAGGTGCAACCCGTGCCGTGAACGTTCAGGCTGTGGATGCGCGGGCTTTTGAAGACCTTGATCAACTTGTCAGCACCGAGGTACACGTCCACCACTTGCTCTCCTGGCAAATGCCCCCCTTTGACCAAGACCGCTTGGGCACCCATGCCTTGCAAGTCTTTGGCCGCTCGGATCAAGTCCTCCTCAGACATCGGCATGTAACCGAGCAAGACTTGAGCTTCGTCCAAATTGGGGGTGATCAAACTCACCCGCGGAAAAAGTTCACGCACGATCCCCTCCACCGTTTCCTCGTTGATCAATCGGTCCCCGCTGGTGGCCACCATCACCGGGTCCAAGACCACCTCTGTCCACCGGTAGCGATCCATCGCCCAAGCCACCACCTCCACCATCTCTGGCGTGTGCAGCATGCCGATCTTCACCGCATCAACGCCGATGTCATCGCAAACCGACTCGATCTGAGACTTCAAAAAAGCGCTGGGTATGGCATGGATGGCTTGCACGCCTTGGGTGTTTTGAGCGGTCAAGGCGGTCAGTGCGGTCATGCCATAAACACCCAGGGCCGCAAAGGTCTTCAAGTCCGCTTGGATGCCAGCGCCTCCACCGCTGTCGGAGCCGGCAATGCTTAAAACTCTTTTGAAAGTCTGGGAGAGGGGATCAGTTTCAGATAACATAGAGGGCTTGTAGAGGATAGCTAGAGGACGGCTAGAGGACTTCAAGATCAAAGGAACCACCATTCAAAGCTTTGTGAACTTGTACGTGAGCCCGACTCAAAGCGTGATCTTTCACGGTATTTTAAAGCCTCATCGAACCCATCCACCGACGCCTACCGAAACACCCAAGCCTTTGTGGCCTTTTCAGACCTCAGCGCACCTAGCACTGTCCCTTTCTCCATGACCCACGCCAAACACACTGTCATCTTGGGTGCCGGTCTCATGGGTCGCCTCATGAGCCTGGCCTTGCTTGAAAGAGGTCACCACGTCGATCTCTATGACGCCCAAGGCTCTGATGCACAGGGATCGGCTGCAGCGGTGGCCGCTGCCATGTTGGCCCCGATGGCCGAGTCGGCCATCACGGAGATGAGCGTGGTGCAAATGGGCCGCTACGGCCTTCAGCGTTGGCCCGAGCTCCTGGCCCGCTTGAAGGAGCCGGTGTTTTTCCAGCAAAAGGGCACCTTGATCTTGTGGCACTCGGCCGACGCCCATGAAGCACAGCGCTTCCATCAACTGATGGAGCAAACCCATGCGAGAGAACCCAGCCTTGAAAAGCCTCAAGTATTGGATGCGCGAGCGATCGAGTCGCTTGAACCGAGCTTGTCCCAGCGTTTTCAAAAGGGCCTTTATTTGCCCAGCGAAGGACAACTGGACAATGCTCAACTCTTGAAAGCCCTGGGCAGCGCACTTTATCTCTACGAGGCCCAAGGGGCCTTGAGCCTGCATTGGCATGAACCCAAAGCTCTGGGGGACTTCACCTGGGACGCGCCCAGTCAAGAGGGGCTCGTTCGCCTCTTTGATTGCCGAGGACTGGGCGCCAAAACGCAGTGGAGTGAGCTCAGAGGCGTGAGGGGTGAGGTGATCCGCTTGCATGCGCCGGGCGTGCAACTGAGCCGTCCGACTCGCTTGATTCATCCCCGCTATCCCCTGTACATCGCCCCCAAGGAGAACGATCTGTATGTGATCGGGGCCACCGAAATCGAGGTCGAAGACAGCTCGCCCACGAGCGTGCGCTCGACCCTGGAGTTGCTCTCTGCGGCCTACAGTTTGCACCCCGCCTTTGCGGAAGGCAGAATCGTTCAAATGAACACGCAAAACAGGCCCACCTTGACCGATAATTTACCCTGCATGGACTTGACCCACCCCTCCACCATGAAACTCAATGGCCTGTACCGCCACGGCTTTTTGATCGCCCCGGCCCTGCTCGACTGCGCCTTGGAATGGGTGGACTCGCAAAGCCTGAAGCTCTCGCAGTCCTTGGGGCTCAAAGTCTTGGGGCCATCGGACCCTCCAACCTTCATGCATGGCGTGAGGCGTGAGGCGTGAGGCCTGATCATGTCTCTCCAACCCAACATGGCTATCACCGACCCTTCTCCCATCATGACGATTGACGTTTTGATCAACGCCCATCCCTACACCTTGGCTGCCCACAGCACCTTAGAGATGGCGATAGAGGCTTACGGCATCCGTCCACCTTTTGCTGCGGCCTTGAACATGAACTTCGTCCCCAAAGCGCACTACGCTTCGACCCGTCTTCAAGACGCCGACCAAATCGAGCTCATCACCCCGATCACCGGCGGCTAAAGCAGACGACCTGCACCTGCTAGACTCTGACCTCTGACTACCCAAGCACCTCGATGAACACGCCCGACCCCTTGCCAGACACCATGGTTCTTTACGGAGAGCACTTCGATTCTCGAATGATGCTCGGCACCTCAAGGTACCCTTCCCCCGAGATTTTGCTGGCCTGCGTGAAAGCAACACGCCCGGCCTTTTTGACGGTCTCTTTGCGCAGGCAAATGCCGCATGCATTGAGCACCGAGCCACAAGGCAACAGCTTTTGGGCCTTGCTGAAAGACGCAAAAACACCCCTGCTACCCAACACAGCGGGATGCCACAGTGTGAGCGAGGTGGTGGCGACGGCCCAAATGGCCCGAGAGGTGTTTGAGACCGATTGGATCAAACTGGAAATCATCGGAGACGATTACACCCTTCAGCCCGACACCTTGCAGCTGCCTCAAGCGGCCAAGTCCTTGATCGATCTCGGGTTCAAAGTCTTGCCCTATTGCACCGAGGATTTGGTGCTTTGCCAAAAGCTCCTTGACGTGGGTTGCCAAGCGGTCATGCCATGGGCCGCACCCATTGGAACGGGCAAAGGCCCGATCAACCCCTATGCCATGCAGTCCTTGAGAGACCGGCTCAAAGTGCCCATGATCGTGGACGCGGGTTTGGGCGTGCCCTCGCACGCTTGTCAGGTGATGGAATGGGGCTTTGATGCGGTCTTGTTGAACACCGCGGTGGCTTTGGCGCAAAACCCTTTGGACATGGCCAAGGCCTTTGCGCATGCGGTGAACGCTGGGCGCTTGGCCTTCAAGTCTGGCGCCATGCAGCCCCAAGACAAAGCGCAGGCGAGCACGCCGTTGATGGGCACGCCGTTTTGGCATCAAAGCTAAAACCACCCCTTAAAAACCACCTCTTACAACCTACCCCCAACCTGAGCCCAACCTGAACCTAACACCCATCCCTTATGAGCACACCCACCTGGCACCCCGACGTTTTGAGCCTGACACTTGCCGGTCTTCATGCGCACATGATGCCCATTCGGGAGGGACTCGAGCACTACGCGCAAAGCCACTCACAAATTGCGCCCGTCGAGGCGCCGAGCGACGCGTGGCTGGGTCAACTCGCAGCACAGCAAAACGAACACGATCAAGCCCTCTTTGCTCAGGTGAACGAAGACTTTGTCCAGCACCAAAAAGACCCGAGCGCCTTGAGCCTCACGCAATTGAAGAAAGCCCTCGTGACCATGGCGCGCACGCTAGAGTTCACGCAAGAGGAGTCGCTTCTCTTGGCCCAAGCGTGGATGCATCAAAGTCACCGAGAGGGGCATTTCGATCCCTTGAAGTGGCCCACGCGCATCAAGGACTTTGTGCCGCATGAGGCAGCCAGTGACTTCAATTTCCCAAGATGTGAGAACTTGGGGCTCTATGCGGTGCTGCCCGATGCGCAATGGGTGGAGCGCATGGTGCAAGCGGGCGTTCCCTGCGTTCAACTGCGCTTCAAATCCGAGGACCCCAAGGCCTTGGAGCGCGAGGTCAAACAAGCCATTCAAGCGGCCAAGGGGTCTTCCACGAAACTCTTCATCAACGATCACTGGCAACTCGCTCTTGAGCACGGCGCCTACGGTGTTCACTTGGGTCAAGAGGACTTGGAGAGCGCCAACTTGAAAGACATCGATGCGGCTCAATGCCATTTGGGGGTTTCGACCCACGGCTACCTTGAGATGCTCAAAGCCCACGCACTGCGCCCAAGCTACATGGCGCTTGGGGCGGTGTTTCCCACCACCTTGAAGAGGATGCAAACCTTGCCCCAAGGCTTGGGTCGCTTGAGAGCTTACGCACAACTGATGAGCCCCTACGCCTTGGTCGCGATTGGTGGCATCGATGCGTCGCAATTCAAAACAGTTTTGTCATGCGGTGTGGGTTCGATTGCCGTGGTACGCGCGATTGTTGGTGCTGAGGCGCCCGAGCAAGCGGTGACGACCTTGCTCAGTCATTTCTGAGCTGCTTTGAAAGCACGCAAAGAGGTAGAATGGGGCGTTCACCGCACAAAGGCACAAAGGTCTCCCATGAATTGCTCAACTTCCCGCCTCTTGGCTTGCTTTCTTTCTTTGATGGCGCTCAATGGCGCTTGGGCGCAAAGCACCCTCAATGGCCCGAGCAGTGGCGAGAGCGCTGGCGCAAAGACGGTGCCTCAAGAGGTGTTGACGGCCAAAGACACCCAAGAGCCCACGGATCCCAACCGTTTTTTCAAAAGCGATGAATGGTTCTTCTCCTGGGGCTACAACAAGACCCATTACTCAAAATCCAACATCAATGTGGTGCAACCGAGCCTGGGCAACAACTACACCGTCAATGCGGTCCAAGGCCATGACGAGTTCTCCCACGTGGTGTGCTGCAGTCCAGACAATTTAAGGTGGGGTCGTTACTTGGACGAATCCAAAGTGTTCGCGCTTGATTTGAGCTTGGATCACACCAAATACACCACGACAGTTGGGCAAGTGGCCTTGATCACTGGCAAGCACAGCACGGGCGTAGGCAATCAGCTCTTGTCCGCCGACTACTTCTCCTACATGCTGCACAACGGCTTGAACCAAGTGATGGTGAACCTGTCCTACAGAAAGCCCCTCTTGGGCGCTTTGAATGAAACCTCCAACTTGTCCTTCATTGGCAAAGTGGGTGCCGGCTTGGCCGTGGTTCACCCCTACAGCAAGATCGATGGCAATGAGTACGAGATGAGCAAAAAGACCCTGACCAATGCGCTGGGGTTCAACAACGGCTGGTGGCGCATTGTGGGCACCTCCACGTCGTTTGAGCTGGGCATGCGCTACGTGTTTTTAAAGCCCTATTACGTGGAGTGGGTCAACAAGCAGATCTTCACGAACATGAGCAACATCCCTGTCTACCAAGGCAGTGCCTCGCAAAGTCTGCGCTCCAACGAAATCGTCTTTAGCTTGGGCTACACCTTCAACGGCGCGCCCTGAGTCAAAGTTGTTGCAGACAAGTGGGATCGTTAAGCTCTTGAACACCAGCTTGTAGGTCTCGTCTCTCAAGCGTTCAGGGCATGCATCATCGACTGCGTGGCCACATCCTCAAGCCACGACAGATCCAGGTGTTGATGGGCCTCACAGATGAACCACGGCTCTCTGGAGTCGGGCTCGAGCATCAAGCCGTGATCGATCAAACGCCAAGCAAATTTTCGGTACAACTCGCTGTTGGTCTTTCTCCAGTCGCGGTAGGTCTGTGGCACGTGTGGCGTGAAATGAATGCCAAACATGGTGTTCGGTCCAGCAAAAGCGTGCTCAATGCCCGCCCGATCAAACACACGCGACAACACCGCTTGGATCTTCGCCCCAGCTTCATCGGCCGTTTGAAGGGCTTGGGTGTGGGTCAAGATCTCAAGCGTGGCATGGGCAGCACTCAAGGCCACCAAATTGGCCGTGTAAGTTCCCCCATGCACAACGCCCCCTCGGTGCGAGCCCACCATTTGCATGACCTCTTTTCTGCCACCAAAGGCCGCCACGGGGTAGCCATTGCCCATCGCTTTGGCGTAGGTGGACAAGTCGGCGTAAATGCCGTAGAGCGACTGTGCGCCGCCCTTGGCCACCCTGAAGCCTGACTTGACCTCGTCGATGATCAGCAAGGACCCGTTGCGGTCGCACAAGTCCCGCAAGCGTTGGAGCCACTCAGGGCTAGCAGCAATGCTGCCCGCATTGCCAATGATGGGTTCGAGCACCACGCAGGCCAAGCTGTCTGTGCGGGTTTTGAACAAATGCTCCAGGGCCTCAAAGTCGTTCAAACCGATGATGTCGACCAAGTCATGGCTGCGATGCGGGATGCCAGCACCAAAGGGGATGGTGTTGGGTTGCACCGAGCCCGTGGGGTCCCAGCTCTCGATATCGCTTTTCCACATCATCTCGTCATAAAGCCCATGAAAGCCGCCTTCGACGATGGCGATGCGGTCACGTTGGGTGAAGCCCCTGGCCGTGCGCACCGCACCCATGACCGCCTCGGTGCCAGAGTTGGCAAACCTCACCATGTCGATTTGCGGGCACAAGCCCTTGATTTGTTGCACCACCAAGGTGTCAAGCTCGGTGGCAAAACCCGTGAGCGTGCCGACCTCTTGGATTTGGCGCATGACGGCTTGGTCCACTCGCTCGTCTCGATAGCCCAAAATGATCGGTCCATAACCCAGCCTGAAATCCACGTAGACCCGGCCATCGACATCGGTCAACTGACAGCCCTTGGCATGCTTGACAAAGACCGTTCGATCGTCCCCCCAGTAGCGGTAGTTCTCCGCCACTCCTTGGGGCATGTGCACATGGGCTTGGGCCATGATGGCGGGCTGCCTGAGCACGGGAGGACTTGTGTCACCTCGAACCAGATCGCCCTTGACGGCATCAGCGTTCAAGGTGAACAGGTGTTGGGGAGCGCTTCCCTTGCCCAAGTTTTGACCATGAGGCGGGCGCAACAAAAACCCCACCCGCTCCTCCAACAACTTGACCACATGCAACTCGGCCGCCGAGTTCCCATAGGTCTGGGCCGCTTGGACAAAGAGAGATTTGGCCATCTCACCCATGGGAAGGCTGTAGCCCTGGGACTTGGCAATGTCGTTGATCAAGGTGAGGTCTTTGACGCACAGGGCCAAAGAAAAACTGGGGTCGTAATGGCCCGCAAAAATACTGGGCACATCGTGTTCGGCCACCCAAGAGTTGCCCGCGCTCGCTTTGATCGCCGCCCAGACGGTCTCAAGCGGCACGCCCGCTTTGCCGCCCAGCATGAGCGCTTCTCCAATGGTCGCTGCGCTCACAAACCACAGCAAATTGGTCAAGAGCTTCACAGTGGCGCCGTTGCCGGGCTTGCCCACGTGAAAGATCTTCTCACCCACCACCTCAAAGATCGGTAAGCAGTGCTCAAAGGCCTGAGCCTCACCACCAACAAAGAGAGACAGTTGGCCCAAAGCGGCAAAGTCCACCGCATTGGTGACCGGGGCCTCCAGAAAATGAACCCCTCTTTGTGCACAGAGTTCATGGAGCTGCACCACCAAGTCGGGCGCGCTCGTTGAGGTGTCAATGACGTGGCTGCCTGGGGGCATGGCATGAAGAAGGCCTGGCAGGCCGCTCTTGCCCAGCATCAGGGCCCGCACCTCAAGGGGTCCGGGCAAGGAGGTCATGAGCACATCGGCCCTTTGAGCGGCCGCTTCTACATCATCGGTCCAAGTTGCACCTAGCGCCAACAAGTTCTTCGCCTTGGACGCCTGCAAGTCATGGACCGTCAAGGCATAACCCGCTTTGATCAGGTTAGCGGCCATGGGGTTGCCCATGTTGCCAAGGCCAACAAAGAGAATGTGGGGGAGTTTCATATCGACGTTCAAATCCTCAAAACCGCATCAAAGGGACCCAAGAAAGGGGCTTAAAAAGCCACGGGTTCTTTATTTTAGCTTTTCTGAAACCGAAGGAATTTGCCGCCGAGGTCTTTGGACACGTAGTCGATCCCATGCACGCCGAGCATCTCTTGGGCCTCTTGAAAGCTGTAGGTCCTGTAGTTGACCGTGAGCGCCATCACTTCCCTATGGCCGTCCTTCAAGCCGTAGTGCTTGATAAAACCAATGTCGGTGTGAACGATCTCTTGGGCATAGGTCATGCCGTTGGAGATGGTTTTTTCATAATCAAAATGCGGGCCCTGGATACCCAAGAGCAGTTGACCTTGGTGCTTCAAATGCTTGGAGAGTTGCTGGAGTCCTTTGACATTCATGTCGTGGTCGGCAAGGTGGCTGACCATGAAAGGCTCTTGCTCCCCATCGATCACAAAGTACCATACGCCACCGTAAGAGTAAGCCACATCGAACTGCTCTTGGAGATCAAAGTCCACCACGTTTTGTTGGGACAACTCGATGTTGGGGTAGCCGTGAAGTCGATGCGCTGCAATGTCGAGCATCGCTTGGGTCAAATCAATGCCTTTCAGACGCATGGAGGGCTCTCTTTTGGCAATTTCCTCCAAAATCAAACCCGTGCCACAACCGATTTCAATCACATTTTGGATCGGCGGGTGGGAGAGCAAGCTGTCAACAATACCGGGGTAATCGTAATAACCAGAAGTCATGATCACGTCGTAATAGGCCGACATGTTGGTGTAGTCCATTGCTTGCTTGACCCTTCGAGGATTTATAAGTTTTTTTAGAGACCACACTATACCAAAGCGCCGTCCAGGAATTTCCAAACCGCCAAAGCTTTGCCATTGAATTGCCAAAAAACTTTCAATTTCGTGAAATACACACAAAAAAAATTCTTCAAATGGTTTTCAAATGAAACAGTTCTTTTTTTTACTCACAGGACAGCAGGGGCTGGGTCAAGCGCAGGTGTCTTTGAGACATCGATCAGATAGAAAAAGGATTGACTTTCAACGCTAAGTTGTTCTGGGCGTTGCACTTGTGCAACCTTTTGAAGCTCTAATGGCCTTCAAAAGCACAAAGTGTTTCGCCATATGATTCAATTCGTATACATTCATCGTTACGGCCAGTTACGGTGTTACGGACGCGTCTGAAGAAGACCATGGGTCTGTCCCTGAAGACGAGCGATCCACCCCAAGCGTTTTGAGCAGCAGATCTTTGGGGCTGATGAGCGTCGTGAAGGGCCCCAAGTGTTTTTGGAAGATCGTACAAAAAGCCACCAAGCTGCAAGCTTGTCGTGCCAACCACATGAAAAGCCAATTCATTCAATTTCAACCATGACTCACTTTCGAGCCGTCATTCTTTTAACCCTTTGCTGGATGAGCATGCTCAATGCACCGGCTTGGGGCATGAATTTAGGACACACCAGCATCCAGTCCAAGCAGGGGGAAGCGCTTCGGGCGACGATTGCCATCGAGGCCAGCTCGCCAGAGGAGTTGGAGGGCTTGAAGGCGAAGTTGTTCACCCAAAAAGACTATCAATCACTTGGGCTCACCTGGGAAAACTCCCTGGCCCAGACGGAACTGAGCATCGTCCAAGACCCTTTGGGCAAGCTGAAAATTTTGGTAGAAGGACGCCAAGCGGTTGAACAAAGCTTTTTGGAGTTGTTTTTTGAGCTGCACTGGAACTCAGGTCAAGTCAATAAACAAATCGGGCTCTTGTTGGACGCGGCAGTACCCCGTTCATCCCAAGAAAGCGACCCGCTGTCCGATCGATATGTCTTGGTCAACCAAGGTGACTCGGCGTCTGGCTTGATCAAGCCTTACTTGCCCGGCGACGTCTCCATGGATCAAATGCTCTTGGCCTTGGTGCGCTCCAACCCCAAGTCCTTTGTGAACGGCAACGCCAACCGTCTCTTGGCGGGAAGCTCCTTGCAAATTCCAAGTGCTGCTTTGGCCAAACAAGAGAGCATCTCAACGGCTCAAAGCTTGATCAGAGAGCAGCATGATGCCTTCAACAGCTACCGACAAGCCCTGTTGGGCAAGCTTAAAAACCAACAGGCTTTGCAGCCTCGCCCGAATCAACATGCCTCAGGCTTGGTCCATGACCCTAAGAAAAACAAAAACTCCGGCAAAGACCAATTGACCTTGAACAAGGCCAACGCCGACAAATTGGAAGCCCTGGCCAAAGAGCGCGCTGAAAAAGAGCAAGCTGAAAAGTTAAAAGAAATCCAAGACAACATCAAGGACCTCCAAGCCCTGTCGAAAACCGACACCTCGCCTTGGTGGTCGAAACTGTGGGCCTTTGCACTTCTCACCACGAGTGAGGCGTGGGGCTCCTCCAAAGACTGGCTCTTTGCGAGCTTTCCCGCCCTGCAAAAATACTCCTCATGGCCCTTGGCGCCCGTCATCACGGGACTGGTGTTTGCATTTTTTGTGCTGCTGAGCCTTTGGGGCATCAAAACATCCAAACAAAATTCTGCCAACACCCAGAGGAGTGAACCCCAGGATTCCAGCGATTGGAGAGACCATGATGCTCACAGCATGACCCCTCCGAGCTTCAACGACAACTTTGCCAAACCTGTTGGCCACGCTTACTTGGATGAGCCCACGCATTTGAGCGCCCAAGATCTGGTCCATCAACAAAAACATGCTCTCGCACAGACCCAGGCCTTGGGGTCTGGTGCCAACACTCACCAAGAGGTCACCGTCGAAGATGACCGCGTGAAATTGGCTGAAGATCTTTGGGAGATTGGTCAACATCACACCGCTTATGCCATCGCACAAGAAGTCTTGCAGCAATCCACGGGCAAAGAATTTGATCGTGCCAAGAAGTGGCTTGAGGGCCATGCCATTTGAGCATCTTGTCGCTTGACAGTTTGTTTTAAGTTCACGTCCTCGACAGTCCACCCCCTTTCATTTCACCCCCTATGTTCTTGATCGCCTCCCCCAAGCCTCAGACCCCACATTGATGAAGAACTTGTACAAAATTCTCAACATGGCCGATCTTGAGCAAGCCTTGATCTCTGCCGCCTACAGCAAGTCCAAATCGGACTTGCTGAAGCAAAAATCCTCCCTGGACAGCGAAGAGGTCTACAAGAACCGGCTTCAAGAAATCGAGCAAGCCTACTTCATCTTGTCCAACAAAGCGCTCAAATTGGACTACGACTTGGATTTTCTGCAGAGCCAAAAAAGGGCCATGTCGCCCGATCCAAGTTCGGCCAACCACAAGACCCATGCGCAGGCGCCCGCCTATTCGCATCCACAGGCTCAGGCACATGCACTGACGCAGTCACACCCCAACGACCCGGGCCTGTCGCAGTCTTGCCGCGACCACCTCAGTGCCGATTGGTTGCTGGCCATCGAGCACTTCCCCTTGATCGCGGTCGAGTACGACCGCTTGAGCAAATTTGACGAGAAATTGGCCAAGACCTATCAAAACGAACTCCAGACGAAAGGCCTCTACAAAGACTCCACGGCCTTGAAAGATCGCATGGAAAAGGCCTATTTCCAAAGCCTTTACGGACGCAACACCTCGGCCATTGCCTATGCCAAGAAACTGCTTTTGAACAAATGGAGGCCTGCCGCCGAGAAATTCAACGCTTCGCTTCGCCTACTGGGTCATGTCGTGCCGATTGCGGACTTGATGGTCCAAATTGAACGCGAGTTTGAACCTGTCAAAAAAGGCTTCAACTACACCCAGTTTTTTGAGGCCCTGAAAAAAGACAAGTGCTCGGCCGGAGAATGCGTCGCTTTCATAGAATCCTTCTTTCAAATCAAAGTCGAGGCTCGTCGCTTCTTGTTCGACCAGACGTTTTCTTTCTACATTGAAGATGAAAACATCTACTTGCACCACGCAGATGATTTAAGGGGGTTTTTAAAAACCTACTTCTTGAATTTCAAAAAGAGAGACGTCCCAGACAATCCGTTCATCATGGGCCGATGATAAATCTCGCTGCAAATTCCCCTCTCAGTCGCCTTGTTCAGTCCACCTGTTCAGTCCTCCCGTTCAGATGGCCCTTGAAATCTCCTCCAGTCGAGACAAACCCTTAGACCCACGGGCTCATTTTCAGGTCACCGATCTGCTATATTAGCGCCACCGCTCTTCAGAAGAGCCGCCCCCTTCACCCAGCACGTTGTTGGGCCTCGTTCCAAGAAAAAAATTTCAACGACCTCTTCCTGGGGTACTTGAAAAAACAAAAGTCGCCAACATTTAAAACACGTGTTTTTTGAAAAAAATGGGCTGCCAAGCTTTTTTTGATGGCTTTTGTTGATTTCTTGCTTTTTATTTTTGCTTTTTATTTTGTTTTTTTATCTTTGCTTTTGAATCTAGCCTCTACCCTTCAAACTTGAAACCCCCACATGATTAAAGTTGACCAACTCTTCAAGTCCTTCTCCGGCAAAACCGTCCTGCACGGCATCTCCTTTGATGTTGGCGCAGGGGAGGTCCTCGGCTTCTTGGGCCCCAACGGAGCGGGCAAATCCACCACCATGCGCATCATCACTGGGTTTTTAGAACCCGACTCGGGCGAGGTGAGCATTTGTGGTCACGACATCTCCAGTGAGCCCGTGCTGGCCAAGCAGCGCATTGGCTACTTGGCCGAGTCGGCTGCGAGCTACCAAGACATGAAGGTCTCGGACTTCTTGAACTTCACGGCCGATATCCGCGCGCTGCATGGCTCGCAAAAAACTGCGGCCATCGAACGTGTGATCGAGCTGTGTCACTTGGGGCCGGTGTTGAACCAATCCATTGAAAACCTCTCCAAAGGCTTCAGACAACGCGTGGGTCTGGCACAAGCCTTGGTCCACGACCCGGATGTGTTGATTTTGGACGAACCCACCGACGGCTTGGACCCCAACCAAAAGCATGAAATCAGAAGTCTGATCACGTCTTTGGGGCAATCCAAAGCCATCATCTTCTCCACCCACATCTTGGAGGAGGTGGAGAGCGTGTGCACCCGTGCCATCGTGGTCCATGAGGGCTTGATCGTGGCCAACGGCACGCCCCTTGAACTCAAATCCAGGACCCCTTCGGGCAGGTTGGACGATTTCTTTCGTGCCATCACCCAAGGTGCCGTCGCCCGCCAAGCCGATCTAGGAGCCCATGCATGAACCCCTTGACCATCATCCAAATCATCACCCGCCGCGAACTGGGCGTCTACATGGGCTCAGCGGTGGCTTACGTCTTTTTGATCGCCTATTTGTTGCTGGCGGGTATCTTGACCTTCACCCTGGGCGGTTTTTTTGAGAGAAACGATGCCTCCCT
>CAIMNS010000251.1 GCA_903842945.1 uncultured Burkholderiales bacterium | reverse complement strand
GTCACAAGGTTGGTCTCAGGCGCTCCCTTGCCAGAGCCACAGGACATGAGCAAGACGGACAAGCATCCACAAAGGACATGACCCAAGGTGTTTGACAAAGATCGATGCGCCAAAAGCTGCTTAATCATTACAATGTGGGTGCATCAAGCACCAGTTAAAAAGAAGAACTGTTGTACAGAACGCAAAAAGCTTTGACCTCTGTAACGCCTTGCTGATAAAGTAGGGGAACAAGTACAAGACCTGCACCTGTTGCTCCAAGCCATTGTATCGACACCAAAGACCCTCATCATAAGCCCATGCGAACCTTTATTTTCCTATTGGCCTTTTTAGGGCTCTTACAAAGCACCCTGGTTGACGCACAAGACAAGCCCGAACTCAAATACAAACCCTACCCCAGCAAGAAGAGCGGGGAGTCCAAAGAGGACGACACCAACTCCAAGTCCTCTGGCAGCTCTTCCACCAAGGGCTCGGTGCTGTCCAACAAGCCCTTTGGTGTTGAGCCCAACTTGTCTTTGAAGCATCGCCCACCCAACTCAGGCAACGAGCCACTCTTGAGGCTGGACTCCAAGCTCAAGCCCCTGACGGAACCCGTGTACGAAAACGACCGCTTGACCTTTTACGATTGCCAAGGTGTGCTGGGTAGATGGTTTCAAGAATTGATCACCGCAGAGATGAATTACTTCAACGAATTGGTCGAGTTGCCCATGGTCAACGGTCAAGCATGTGTGGTTGGCATTGGTACGACCAAAAGCTTGACCGCGGGTCGCATCAACGTGCAGCTCTATGCAAGCACTCGGCAAATGAACGACTGTGTTCGTGATGACCGCTGCCCCATCTTTCGAAGCGTGAGCCTCATTCCTAAAACTGACAATGTTTATCGCAGCTACTTTCTGTCCGATCTGAACCGCAAACTCATCTCCCAGCAATGTGTGACCTCCAAGGGCAAACTGCACCCAGACACCACATGTTACACGGTAGATTGAGCAACAAGTCTGCTGGATGCTTTGGGCCCTGGGGTCAACATGGGGTGCTCCATAGAGTTGCGACTGTTCTACATCAACGCCATGCGTGTCATTCAAGACTTTGGCATTGCAGTCGAATCATCTTCAATCGAACTGTTTTATGAATGCTCCATCCCACCTCTTGCCAAGTCGTCCAAAGTCCCCACTGAGCAACCTGTTGGGCTGGGTGTGCCTGTGCTTTTTGGCATCCACCCTTTTGACGCTCGCACCTAAGGCCTTGGCCAATTCAGGTAAAGAAGAGCCCAAAAAGGAAGAACCTAAAAAAGCAGAGCACGGTGGAGGCGGCAAGGAAGGAAAGAAGGCCGAACGCCCCAAGCGGACCTTTGAGGGCATTGAGCCTTTGTTTTACTTGGATGACAAACGCAGACCTTTTGCCGAACCGTTCAACAAAAAGGAAGGCGAAGAGTTCTTCCTGTGCCGAGCCAATGTGGGGGAATGGTATCGACAAATGAACGCTGACGACTTCAACATGTTGGCTGAAAAAAATGGTCTGAACAAAATATCGGGTTCAACGTGCGCTTTGCATTTGGTGCCCTCCAACAAGGGTAAAAAACTACCCTATCTTTTGCTTGAGTTTTACACCAACTCAGACACCATGCGCGAGTGCATCTTGACGGAAGAGTGCAGCGAAGTGCGCACCGTCATCATGTACATCAAGGATAAAACCTTGTACCGCAACTTCATCATCACCGACTCTCGTAAGCGCGTGCACAAGCAGTATTGCTTGGACAACAAGAGCGAGATCATTGCAGAAAAGCCTTGCTGGCGCTATTTCCAAGATCTCGCTTTTAAGAAACTTCAAGAGGCTGAAAACGTCCTCGAAGAAACCCCTGAGGAAAAGCCCAAAAGAAGACGCTCCTCCGCTAAAAAGGAGTGAGGGGCAAGTCGTGAGAAACGTCGTCTGGCGTGAGGCTTGATGACAGGCGTGGCCTGGGTAGGTCCCGACTATTTGTTCAAGGGCGTGAAGAACTCACTGGCACGCTTAAAGGGCAGTCCGGCCACTTTGACCTCTTCATTGATGAGTTCGACCATGGCGGGGTCGATGCCCTTGGGGTGCTCATAGACCTCCATCCAAGTCTCCAAACCTTCAGGCGAGACCTCTGGGCGTTTGAGCAAGGACACTTTAAAACCCCCTGCCATTTTTTGAAGCAGGGTTTGCTGCATGCCCTGGACAACAGAAATCCATTGCTGGTGTTGTGTCTGTGGCACCTTGTAATACACAAAGAGGGTTTGTTGGTTCATAAAATTTCAAGCAAGGATGCAGATCACATCTTTTCTATTTTGAGGGTGTTGACCAACGTGTTCCACTTGTCAATTTCATTGGACAAGAGGTCCCTTAAATCTTCTGGAGAACCGCCTCTGGAGTCTATCCCTACTTCTAAAAACTTTTGCTTGACATCGGGCATGTTCAAAATCAAATTCACCTCTCGGTTCAATCGATCGATGATCGCTTTGGGGGTTTTAGCGGGAGCGGCAATGCCATTCCAAGCCATCACGTCGTAGCCCTTGACACCGCTCTCGTTGATCGTTGGCACATCGGACAAGCCCTTGAATCGGTTGCTTGATGAGACGGCAAGCGCTTTGATTTCACCGCTCTTGATGAGCGACATGGCGGGAGAGATGATCTCAAAGGCCACCGCAACGTCTTTGCTCTTCAAAGCCATCATCAAAGATGGCGTGGTCTTGAAGGGCACCAAGGTCGCTTGAAGGCCAGCCATGCTCACGAACAGGTTGGCCGACATGTGTTGCCCACTGCCAATGCTCACTGAACCGATGTTGTACTTTTCAGGATTGGCCCTTGCTTTGTTGATAAAGTCTTGAACGCTTTGAATGTCGGAGCCTTTATCGACCAACATCAACACATCAAAAAAGCCCATGGCAGAAACCGGAGAAAAATCTTTTTTGATGTCATAGGGCATTTTTTTAAAGAGCGCTTGACTCACCGCATTGCCATAGTTCATGTGCAAAAGTGTGTACCCATCAGGATCCGCCTTGGCCACCATCTCACCGGCCACAATGCCCCCCGCGCTGGGTCGATTGTCCACCACCACTTGTTGGCCCAGACTGTCAGAGAGCTTTTGCGCGACAAGCCTGGCCGTGATATCGGCCACCCCACCGGCACCATAACCCAAGACCAATCGAATGGGCTTGTTCGGATAGGGCTGTGCATTTTGCGCCAAGGCGTTCAAGCCCAAGCACAGACCCATAGAGAGCGTGAGGATGGATTTCAAAATGGTTGGTGTCATAGATTCAATGGTTCTCATGGTGTTCCCTTGGATTTAAGTGTTAGAGCTCGGCCGACTT
>CAIMNS010000250.1 GCA_903842945.1 uncultured Burkholderiales bacterium | reverse complement strand
CCGATGCGGACATCGCAGCGCATCTTGGTGAAGTGATGTTTCTTTTAGGACAAAAAGACGATGCCCTTAAACTCTGGCAATCGGCTTTGGCCAAGTCCCCTGACAACGAGGTCTTGAAAGAAACGCTTAAACGCCTGGGCATCAAGATTTGAAGATACTTGACCGGATGAGCAAGGAGCTGATCCACTCGGCTTGTGCGACATGGAAAGGCCCCACATCTGGCTTGGACATGAGCTTTGGTTTGAGTTTGAGCTTGGTCCTGTGCACGTGCATGCTCTGCGCTTGTCAAACAACCATGCCTCATCAGCCTCATCAGCCTCTTGGGCCTGATCTTTTAAACATCCGCACCCTGCGCTCCTCAAGCCAAGCCCCAGAAGCCCACCTTGAGGGACGCTTGCTGATCGAAATTGGATCCTCCCCCGCTAAAAGAATCAGCTCATCGTTTGAACTTGATACGGATGGGGCCAACGGCGAGTTGCGTCTCCTCGGGCCCTTGGGCACCACGTCCGCCTTGATCACCTGGAACCCAGCCCAAGCTCAACTGCAAAGCACTGAGCTGAACCCGCCCTTGAGGCATTACCCAAGCTTGTCCATGCTGATGAAGCAATGGTTGGGCACAGAGTTACCCCTTCAAGCCATTTTGCGATGGCTTCAAGGTCAAGATGAACGCATCCCAGGCTGGCAACTCCTGGATTCAGGCAACAACACCAAGGTCGCTGTCAGGGCATCTGCTCAAGGGCAAGAGCCGTCGGTGAGCATCAAACTGATGCTGAACGAGGCAGCGCCATGAGCGCCAAGGCCCTCTTTCCAAAACCTGTCGAGACCCTGCAAGCCCTGCAGCATGTTTTGGCGCCGGCCAAGCTGAATTTGTTTTTACACATCACCGCACAACGAGCAGATGGTTACCACGAACTTCAGTCGCTCTTTACCCTGATCGACTGGTTCGACGTCTTGGACTTTGAACTGTCTTTGACCCCAGAGATCAAACGCATTGATCGCAATTGCGTTTTGCCAGCAGACGACTTGATTGTCAAGGCCGCTCGTTTGTTGCAGCAAGCCTCCCAAACCTCGTTTGGGGCGACCATTGCCATTGAAAAAAACATTCCCGCCCAAGCCGGCATGGGCGGGGGCTCCTCGGACGCGGCCTCCACCTTGCTGGCGCTCAATCAATTGTGGGGCTTGAAGTGGCCCGTCAAACAACTTCTACCCCTGGGTCTTCAATTGGGTGCCGATGTGCCATTTTTCTTGTTGGGGAGAAATGCTTTTGCTCAAGGCATTGGAGAGCAATTGACCCCCATGACGCTCCCCAAGGCCCAATTTTTGGTCGTCAAACCTCTGGCTGGCTTAGACACGGGTTTGATTTTTAGCGACCCTCTCCTTCAAAGAGACACTAAAACTGCTACAATATTAGACTTTGCTGAAGCAGTCTATGACTTTGGGCGCAATGATTTGCAGCCCGTGGCACAAAAACTATGCCCTGAGATGAACCGAGCCATGGATTGGATAAAATCCTTGGGGTTAAGTCCCAAAATGACCGGTTCTGGGAGCGCAGTTTTTGCGAAATTATGTCAGCCCTTGGACTTGCCTCAAGCACCTGAGGATTGGCAAATCAAGGTTTGCAGCAGTTTGGAAATCCATCCTTTGAACGCATGGATTTCCTTGGACGATTAAAGACGCCAAGATGTTTGTCCTGGCGTTAAGTAGGGGAGTCGCCAAGTTGGTCAAGGCACCGGATTTTGATTCCGGCATGCGAGGGTTCGAGTCCTTCCTCCCCTGCCATTTTTTGAGTGGTATCGCCTTTGTGGGTTTGGGTCTTCAGTCCCTGAGGCCCCAGATGCTTAAAGTTTTGTTGATGCAGTCTGCAAATTGATTTTTTATTTCCCATCGTCTCTATGTCGAATCACACCAACCCCGACTTCATGGTCTTTACTGGCAATGCAAACCCTGCTTTGGCTCAGGAAATTGCAACCCATTTAGGAACTGGACTTGGTAGCGCAACGGTGGGTCGATTCTCAGATGGCGAGGTCACGGTCGAGTTGCATCAAAATGTGCGGGCCAGGGATGTTTTTGTGGTTCAATCCACGTGCGCACCCACCAATGAAAATTTGATGGAGCTGCTGATCATGGTGGACGCCTTAAAGAGGGCGTCGGCCGAAAGAATCAGCGCAGTCATCCCCTACTTTGGCTATGCCAGACAAGATCGCCGCCCCCGTTCATCAAGGGTGCCAATTTCAGCAAAGATGGTGGCCAATCTCCTTGAAACGGTGGGCGTGGCTCGGGTCCTCACCATGGACTTGCACGCCGATCAAATCCAAGGTTTTTTTGACATCCCGGTGGACAACATCTACGCCTCTCCGGTCTTGCTTGGGGATTTGAGACAAAAGAATTACGAAAACTTGATGGTGGTCTCACCCGATGTGGGAGGGGTGGTCAGAGCGCGCGCCTTGGCCAAGCAACTGGACTGTGATTTG
>CAIMNS010000249.1 GCA_903842945.1 uncultured Burkholderiales bacterium | reverse complement strand
CTCCCCTTGAGGTTGGGCTTTATTTTTGATACGACGACTTGTGCAACTCGGTTGATCTATTCGGGCGTCTTTGAAAGATATCCAAATTTCCCCTACATCATGGCCCATACAGGTGGTGCCTTGTTGATGCTTTTAAAGCGTTTGGACAATGGGTACGAGTTGTTCCCAGATTGTCGCAAATATATCAACAAACCGCCCAGTGAATACGCCAAGCAGCTCTACTACGATACGGCTTCTTTTTATGCGCCCAGCATCATGATGGCCCATGAAATTGTGGGCCCAGAGCGAATTCTTTTTGGCTCGGATGAGCCTTTGATTGGAGCAGACACAAGCCTTATTGAGGGCTTAAACATTCCACAGTCGCACAAGGCCAAGATCCTTGGTGGAAATGCAGCTCTTTTATTTGGTCTTTGAATTCATGAATTTTTTGAAAGTTTGAAATTGACGGCCTTGATAAGTGATTGCGATTCTCGCCGAATCAATCAAGATAGATCAAAGAGATCGTGAGCTGTAGCCCTGTCAAAATAGACGGTGAGCTTGAGGTGTATTGTTCAAATTCTGCCTTTTCCAACCTTCCTTGAACCAGGTCATTTGATAGATCGGTCGACCCTTGCACTCCATGAAGAACCATTCTTATGATTACATCATCGTTGGCGCGGGCTCTGCGGGGTGTGCGCTTGCCTATAGGCTGGGTGCCGATCCTGCAGTAAAAATATTGGTGTTGGAAGCTGGGGGACGCGATCGTTCTCCCATGATCAAAATACCCTTGACCTGGGGATTGATTCTTAAGCATCGTCTCTACGATTGGGGTTACTTCACTCAAAGTGAGGGTCGCATGGCACATCGAGAGATCGAGTGTGCTCGAGGCAAGGTCATCGGGGGTTCTTCCAGCATCAACGGCATGGCGTATGCGAGGGGTGCTCCTGAGGACTACGATGGATGGGCGAAGGATTTTGGTTTATCCGATTGGTCTTATGACAAGGTCTTGCCTTTTTTTAAGCGAAGCGAAACTTGGCAAGAGGGGGAGAATTCAGAGCGAGGGGGGGCAGGCCCCTTGTTTGTCTCAAGGATGATTTATCAAGATCCATTGATGGATGCTTTTTTAAAGACCACTGGTGAGTTGGGTTTTCCTTTTATTGATGACTACAACGCCGGGCGCATCGAGGGGTTTTCGCACATGCAGACCACCATCCACAACGGTAAAAGGTGGAGTGCGGCCTCAGCTTATTTGTACCCATCGATAGCCAGAGGCAATGTGGACGTCATGACCCATGTGAGCGTTAACAAAGTGAAGATCAAAAATGGTCGAGCCCAAGGGGTTGAAGTCCAGGTCAAGGGTGGCACGCAAACCTTTTTTGCATCAAAAGAAGTGATCCTCAGTGCAGGTGTGATCAATTCGCCTCAACTGTTGATGCTCTCAGGCATTGGAGAAGCGCAGGCGCTTAAAAAGCAAGACATCCGCGTGCTGGTCGATTTGCCTGGAGTTGGGAAAAACTTGCACGACCACCTGGTGTGTGATGTGCGTTGGAAAAGAGTTGGCAATGGCCCTTTGTTTGACGTCTTGCGCTTTGATAGGATGGTGATCGATTTATTGAAAACTGCCTTTTGGGGCTCAGGCTTGAGTGGCCAGGTGCCGGCTGCAGCCGTGGGTCATGTCAAAAGCCATGAGTCTTTGAGTCTTCCCGATTTGCAATTGATTCTCGCCGCCGCACCCATGACCGCTGGTCCCTACCTCAAACCCTTTGTCAAGCCTTATGTGGATGCCTATGCTTTGAAGGGTGTTTTCTTAACGCCTCAGAGCCGAGGCGAGGTTCAATTGTCAGATCGCAATCCGGCTTCAAAGCCTTTGATCCTTCAAAATTTCCTCTCCCACCCGCAAGACACCCAGGTCCTTCGTGAAATGATCAAGATCATGCGGCACATCGGCAGCTCTGGCGCATTTTCTGAGTTTTCTGGGGGGGAGATGTTTCCAGGTTCATCGATCGTTTCCGACGATGAGTTGGATGTATTCATTGCCAACAACGCAATCACTCTTCATCATCCGGTGGGTACGTGTCGAATGGGTCTTGAAAGCGACGCCATGGCTGTCCTCAATTCCAACATGCAGGTTTTTGGTGTGGAGGGCCTAAGGGTGGTGGATGGCTCAGCCCTACCTAGGATCGTTCGTGGTCCTGTCAATGCGCCCATCATGATGATGGCGGAAAAAGTGTCCGATCACATCTTAAAGTGCAGTTGAATTTTTACCCATGTTCACATGCACGCGCTTGAGGAGTCTGCGCAGTTGATCGGTCTCTTGGGTGCTGAAGTCGATCAGCGCTTGCGCCTCATACGCTTGCGCTAGAGGAATGATTTTTTGGGTCACTTGTCGCCCTTTGGCGGTCAAATGCAGGACAAACGATCTTCGGTCCAAGCGAGATTGAATGCGTTTGATGAATCCTTTTTTAATCAAGCCATTGACGGTTCTGGAGAGCGTGGAGGGATCGTTGGAGCAGGTTTGGGCCACTTGACTGAGTGTGGAGTCCTGGGTCTCATAAATCGTCACACACACGCGCCACTCAATCAGAGAAATTGAAAAGGGAAGAAGTTCTTTGGTGAACGCTTGCCCCATGCTGATACCAGTTCTGGCCAAAAGGAAGGGAAGCGCTTTCTCTAGGGAGTGTTTTACGGGCATGGGTGCTATTTTAATGATTTCTCATCTGCAGAATAGGGACGATTTTGCGTTTCATGTTAAGGGTAAACACCACATTCAATTTAATTGCATTTGCAAGTATTTAAGTTGAAAATAGCTTGATTAACTTCTCAGGAGATTTTCTGATGAATGCGCCCTTGCACAGTTTGAGTCACTTTTTAGATCCTTTCTCTTCGGCCCCCGGAAGAAGGAGTGCGGTCCTTGGTGCGCCATCGTTGAGTCTGATTTTGGATCAAGCCAGAGAGATGAGGCCTTATCTCTCGGCCCACGCTCAAATGACCGAGAAAAACAGGCGCGTCTCTGAAGAAACCACCCAGCGCTTCAAGGACCTTGGTTTTTTTAAGCTGCTTCAACCTGCCAGGTACGGAGGCTATGAGTATGGCTTTACAGGTTTCATGGACTTGATTGCCGAGGTCGGTCGTGGTTGCACATCAACGGCTTGGGCTTGCGCCTTGGGTTTGATTCATCAGTGGTTGTTGTCCACCTTGCCCAAAGAAGCCCAAGATGATGTTTGGCTTGAAAATCCGCAGGCGATTTTGTGCGGCTCCTACGCGCCAGCGGCGAGAGCGCAGAAGGTTCAAGGGGGTTATCTCATCAAAGGCAAATGGAGCTATGCCTCCAACGTCGATAACTCGCAGTGGGCCTTGCTTGGCGTGCACTTTCCACTGGCGCATCCTGATGACAAACCAAGTGCTGGTTTTCTCTTGGTTCCCAAAGCGCATTGGGAGATCGAGGACGATTGGTTCGTCATGGGACAAGCTGGCACGGGATCGAAGTCCATCCTCATCACCGAGGATGTCTTTGTGCCAGAGCACCGCAAGATCACCTTCGCTGAGCTCTCCTCAGGACAACCTCCAGGTCTTAAAGACAACCCGCATCCCATTTACAGCATTCCTTTCTTGTCTGCCGTGCCGGTTTGTTTGGTGGCGCCCATATTAGGAACTCTTCAAGGCGCCATTGACACCTTCGTTGAGCTGTGTGAGTCCCGAGTCACCAGAGGCGCAGTCGCTGGAGGGGGCAACAGCTTGAGGGACTTCTTTCCCGTTCAATCTCGCTTGGCCGAGGCCACTGCAGCCTTGGACGCCGCCACTCTTTTGATCAATCGAGACACCACCGAGGTGGAGCAAATGGCCATGAGTGGTGTGCCCATCACCATCTCCCAACGCATCCGCAATCGACGTGACCACGCTTACGCCACCAGGCTTGCTCAGCAAGGTGTCGATGGCCTTTTTGCTGCTGTTGGAGGTGCTGGGCTGTCTTTGGATCAACCCTTGCAGCGCATGTGGCGTGATGCCAATGCAATATCTAGGCACATCAGTTTGAATTGGGATGCGGTGTCTTCCATGGTGGGCCAACATTTGCTGGGCCTAGAGCCCAAGGGACAGTATTGATTGTTTTTTAACTAAAGGTTTAAATATCATGGACGGAAAAATTGGTTTAGAGGAACATTTTGCAATCCCAGAGACTTTGCAAGACTCTGCGGGCTTTTTGGCCGAATCCGTTTGGGGGGAGTTGTCCAAGAGGTTGATCGATGTTCAAGAATACCGGCTCCGTGAAATGGACAAGCATGGCATGCAGATGATGATCTTGTCCTTGAACGCTCCAGCCGTTCAAGCCATCTTTGATAAAAAAAGAGCCTACGAGATTGCAGTTCGCGCCAATGATTTCCTGGCCGAACAAGTGGCCAAGCGACCGGATCGCTTTCAAGGCTTTGCGGCCCTTCCCATGCAAGACCCGGAGATGGCAACCCAAGAGTTGACACGTTGCATGAAGGAGCTTGGATTCAAAGGGGCCTTGGTCAATGGATTTTCTCAAGTCGACCATGCCGAAAACGTGGTTTACTACGATGCGCCCCAGTACGCGGAGTTTTGGAAAGTGTGCGAGCAGTTGGATGCACCCTTTTATTTGCATCCCAGAAACCCGATCCCCTCATGGTCTCAAATTTATGCAGGTCACCCCTGGCTCATGGGGCCAACCTGGGCCTTCGGTCAAGAAACAGCGGTGCATGCCCTCAGGCTGATGGCCAGTGGCCTCTTTGATCGACATCCGCACTTGAAAATTATTCTGGGACATTTGGGTGAAGGTTTGCCCTATAGCATTTGGCGAGTTGATCACAGAAATGGTTGGGTCAATGAAGAAAAGGCTTATCCCGCCAAAAAGAAATTGGGCGACTATTTTCAAGAAAACTTTTATCTGACCACCTCTGGCAACTTTAGGACTCAAAGTCTTATCGATGCCATGCTAGAGATTGGTTCAGACCGCATCCTGTTCTCTACCGATTGGCCCTTTGAAAACGTGGACCATGCGGCCATTTGGTTTGATGAAACCAGCATCAGCACCGCAGACCGCCAAAAGATTGGTAGAACCAATGCCATGGACTTGTTTAAATTAAAGCTCTGAATTGAACGATCTGATTGATTTTCCACACCATTGACTCACGCTTTGAGGACCCCATGCAATCCAATCCCTTGAGAGCTCAACACAGCTCAAAACCCACCTCGAGAGGCGTTCACCACTTGGCGTTGAACACCTCGGACATGAAGGCAACCACCGAGTTTTATCACGGTGTTCTGGGCATGCCCTTGGTCCATGCCCTTCGAGTGCCGCCAGGCGTAGGTGTTGGGCCAGGAAATCGGGGGAATCCTCCCTTTGAGAATCTGCGTCACTATTTCTTTGATGCAGGAGGGGACACTTTGTTGGCTTTTTTTGAACTTCCAGCCGAGGAAGTGGCCATCGGGGATCGCAACACGATTGCCTCCATGCAGCACGTGTCCTTTACCACGACGAAAACTCAGTTTGATGCCATGAAGGCGCGACTGTTGGACCATGGCATTTCATTTTTAGGGCCCGTTTGCGTTGGCGTTGAAACTTGGTCCATCTATATCTTTGATCCCAACGGGATTCGTTTGGAGTACTCCTACCAAGAGGACGATCCCGATGACTTGCAAGGCGTTCATGTGGTGCAGCGGTGGACGCAAACCAAGAGCGAAATTTTGGAGGAGCTACAGACCTTGGATGTAGACCCTCAATGGCTAGATGCGATGACCCAGCACTTGCCCG
This sequence comes from uncultured Burkholderiales bacterium, assembly GCA_903842945.1. Taxonomy (GTDB): domain Bacteria; phylum Pseudomonadota; class Gammaproteobacteria; order Burkholderiales; family Burkholderiaceae_C; genus Limnohabitans. The sequence continues at coordinate 7,082 of CAIMNS010000249.1, read as the reverse complement.
CGCAGCGATAAAGACGGGTCTATGTTTTTTCAACTCCATGGGTGAACACTTATGACAACAACACAGACCGCTTCCTCGACGGCTCCAATTGACCCCAAAGCGTTCAATTTGTTTGACATTCCCGATGACTATTACTTGGACCCTCTGCCTTACTTCAAGGCCTTGAGGGATGAAGACCCGATCCATCGCAACGCCGATGGATCGGTCTTGCTCACGCGCTACGATGACATCATCAGCGTGTGGCGTGATCTCTCAGGGGTCGTCAACCGGGAGGAGGCCTACACCAAGAAGTTCGGTCCCGGACCTCTTCTTGAGCACCACACCACCAGCATGCTGTTTCGAGATCCCCCAGACCACGACCGCCTCAGAACGATCGTGAACCCCTTCTTCAGCCAAAAATCCATTGAACGCTTAAGGCAAGCCACGGTGGACATTGTTGAGAAACTGTTGGTCGACATTGAAAAAAAGCGTGACATCGATTTCATTGTTGATTTTTCATCCAAAATACCCGTCCAATTGGTCTGCGATATCTTTGGTGTGCCAAGAGAGGAGGGGCCCATCATTCGAGATTTAGGTGCTCAAGTCTTGCTGCCCTTGAACCCCACGGTGACACGGGAGGTGATCGATGCGGGCCATGTCGCCACCCAAAAGTTCAAAGATTATTTGCTTCAATACATCAATCTTTGGCGGAGTCGTCCGATGGAGGAGACGCCTTCGAACATCATCAGCGCCTTGGTTGCAGCAGAAAAAAGAGGCGAGGACATTTCTGAAAATGAAATGGCGCACTTGTGCATTTTGGTCCTCAATGGCGGTCATGAAACAACGACCAATTTAATTGGCCTGTCCACCTTGGCTTTGATCCACCATCCCGAACAAATGGCGTTGATGGCAAGCGATGAGCTCAATGTGCCCGTTGCGGTCGAGGAGTGCATTCGCTACTGCTCACCTTTGCAACTTCAAGGCCGACGCACCACGCGCGAAGTGGCCGTCGGCTCAGGTCTGATACCTGCAAATACCGAGGTCATTTTTTCAGTAGGCGCCGGTAACCGTGACGAAAGGGTGTTTGATCAGCCCAATGCATTTGACTTGACCCGAAAGCCCAATTTGCATTTGGCTTTCGGTTCTGGCATCCATGTTTGCTTGGGTCGACCCTTGGCCAGGTTGGAGCTCGCCGTCGCTTTGCCCGCTTTGTGCAAGAGATTTCCGAACATGCGTTTGATAGAACCTCCAGTTTTTAATAAAAATGCACGTTTTCGAGGTATTCAAAAAATGAAAATTAATTTATATTGAGGCAGTGGCTTAAATTTTAAGTTTTGACAACCCAGCAAATCACAAATGGAGACAGACATGAAAAGAATTTTAAAGACAGGCGTCATCGGTGCAGCTTTGATGATGCTTGTGGGCATCAACCAAGTTTTAGCAGACACCAAGCTGAAAGTCGGTTTTATTTCTGCGCAAAGTGGGCCTCTGAACGTTTTGGGTTTGGAGCAAAAGAGGGGCTTTGAAATTGCCATGGACCATTTGGGCGGTAAATTTGGAGCCACTCAAATTGAAGTGGTGGCCGCTGACTCAAAAGGCAATCCCAGCGCTACCGTGCAGGAGATTTCTAGGTTGATTGACAAAGAAAAAGTGGATGTCATTGTTGGACTGTCTGCTTCCAATGAGTTGGTGGCGGGCGTCAAGCCCATTGTGGACGCGAAAATTTTCTTCATCGGCATGAACGGCGGCGTCGCCATGAACGCAGGTGAGCAGTGCAGCCCCTATTATTTCAACGCCGCCTTTCAAAATGCACAGTTGACCACTGGCATGGGGGCTTTCATGACCAAACAAGGGGTGAAGAAGCTCTATTTGATTGGTGCAGACTTTGAAGCCGGCTACGAGCACACCGATGCAGCAAAGACAGGCTTCAAGGGGGAGATTGTGGCGTCCCAATTCACCCCGTTGACGCAACTCGATTTTGCTGCCGACATCGCTAAAATCCGCGCCTCGGGAGCCGATGGTGTGTTTGCCTTTTATCCCGGTGGCCTAGGGATTGCTTTCATGCGTCAATGGGCGCAAGCTGGCTTGGTGGGTAAAATCCCCGTGTTTTCAAACATCGCTCTGACTGAGCCCACTGCGTTCCAAGCACAAGGCAAGAGCGTTCTCGGGACCTATGTGAGTGCGACGTACTTTGCGGGCATTGACAACCCTGTCAACAAGCGCTTTGTTCAAGACTTCAAAACCAAATTTGGACGTGATCCTGCCAGTTACGCTGGATTGGCCTATGACGCCATGATGTTGCTGGACTCTGCTGTCAAAGAGGTCAAGGGCAATGTGAAGGATCAAACGGCTTTTCGTGCGGCTTTGAAGAAAGCCAATTTCCAAAGTGTTCGTGGCCCATTTGCATTCAACACCAACAACCACCCGATCGAAAACACCTATCTCACCGTGGTCGATGAAAGAAGTGATGGCAGTTTGTACTTGAAACAAGTGGCGGTCATTGCAGAGAAAGCCCCTGATGAGTTTGCTAAAAAATGCCCTTTGAAGTAAGCACGCAAGGATTGTTTTGGACATGAGCTTGGGGCTCTTCATTGAGCAGGTGTTCAACGGTCTGCAGTTGGGCATGATCCTGTTTTTGATGGCCGTTGGTGTGACGCTCACCTTTGGTGTGATGAACCTCATCAATTTGGCCCACGGCTCCATGCTCATGATCGGGGCTTTTCTGATCGCCTTTGCGACCAGTTCGGTCCCCTCATTTGGCTTGGCCGTTTTGCTTGCCATGTGCATGGTGTTTGTGCTTTCTTGGATCATTGAACGGGTCTTGGTCAAGCACCTCTACACCAAACCTCACCTCGACCAAGTCCTGGCCAGTTTTGGTCTCAGCATTGTCTTGAACGACGGTGTGATCATGATCTGGGGCAGAGAGCCCTTGTATGTGAACTTGCCCACCTGGTTGGAGGGTCCCGTTCAGCTCACATCGACCTTCAGTTATCCCCTTTACCGTTTGAGCATCACGGGGGTGGCCATTCTTGCAGGCCTGGCTCTTTGGTTTTTGCTGACCCAAACACGCTTAGGTATGCAAATCAGAGCGGGTGCGGAGAAAAGAGAAATGATTGGCGCCCTGGGGGTCAACATCAATTTTTTATTCACTGTTGTTTTTGCCATCAGCGCCATGTTGGCGGCCTTGGGTGGCGTGATGCTGGGCCCCATGATTTCTGTTCAATCGGGCATGGGGGACCCCTTGCTGATTTTGTCCTTGGCGGTGGTGGTGATCGGGGGCATCGGTTCTCTTAAAGGTGCCCTTTACGCGGCCTTGTTGGTGGGGCTTGTTGACACCTTGGGCCGCATGGTTTGGCCAAGTCTTCTTGGCCCCTTGGTTGGCAACATCGTCTCCAATGCGGCCATCTACATCTTGATGGCCTTGGTGATCGCCATCAGGCCGTCTGGTCTATTTGGGCGTCAACTTCAATGAGTGCTTCACAAGTGATAAAAACGTCCGATTCAAAGGCTTCGCGCTTGGTGATCACCTTCTCTGCTTTGCTGTTGTTGGCTTTGCTGGTGCCGCTTTTGGACCAAGCCTATTACACCAAATTGGTCTCAAGGATTTGTGTCTTTGCCATTGCTGCAGTGAGTCTAGATTTGATTGTGGGTTTTTCAGGTCGAGTGAGTTTGGGCCATGCTGCGTTTTTTGGCATTGGCGTTTACAGCGCAGGTGTATTGGCTCAGTTGGGCATCACACAGGTGGGGTGGGTGATGCCCATCGCTTTCATGGCAGCGGGCTTGGTGGGCTGCTTCATCGGATCGATCTCTTTGAGGACCCAAGGGCTTTACTTTATCTTCATCACCTTGGCCTTTTCTCAAATGATTTTTTTCATCGCGCAAGGCCTCAGAATGTATGGGGGTGATGATGGTTTCAGGTTGCCCGCCCCAACGGTTTGGATGGAGGGCTTTGATTTGTCCCAGCCCAAGGTCTTGGCTTACACCATGCTGATGGTTTTGCTGGCTGTGGCCTATGTGGCGCATCGCCTCATGACGTCCAATTTTGGTCAAGTCATCATCGCTAGTCGTGACAATTCAAGAAAGGTGAACTCTTTAGGGCTGCAGCCCTACCCCTATCAGTTGACGCTTTTTACGATCTCCGCAGCCATGTGTGCTTTGGGAGGCGTGGGTTTTGCCAATTTGAATGAATATGTCTCACCGGCGAGCATTTCTTGGGTTCAATCGGGAGAGTTTTTGTTCATGGTGATTTTAGGTTCTGCCGGCACCTTGCTTGGGCCCATTTTGGGGGCCGCTGCTTTTGTCATCTTGGAGCAAATCTTGTCTGCTTGGACAGAGTATTGGATGTTTTACTTAGGGATCATTTTGATGCTTCGTGTTTTATTTTTAAAAACAGGTTTGTTGGGTTTGATCGCTCAACATCGCACATAAAACATGAGTCAAGCGCCTATCCTTGAAACGGTCGATATCGTCAAAAGCTTTGGGGCCCTGATGGTCACCGATCGGGTGTCTTTGAGTGTCTATCCGGGTGAGATGCATGCTTTGATCGGCCCCAATGGGGCTGGAAAGTCCACCTTGATCAATCAAATCACGGGCGAACTGGAGGTCAATTCAGGCTCGATTTTCTTTGACCAACAATTGATCAACCCCTTGAGCGCTGCGGCTCGTTCAAGGCTAGGTATGTCTCGTGCGTACCAAGTCCCGCAATTGTTTGGCACCATGACGGTGGCCGGGCACATGATCATGGCTCAGATCGCTTCAAAGCATCAGGGCTTTAGCATGTGGAAAAAGAGTGCTGACCTTCACGAACTCAGTTCTGTTCAACAAGACATCTTGCAACAAGTGGGTTTGTTGCATTTGGCCTCCAAGCCAACGGCCTCCCTGGCTCATGGTGAAAAGCGTCAACTGGAATTGGCCATCAGCTTGTCCTGCGATGCCCGTTTGCTCATCTTGGATGAACCCCTGGCTGGGCTGGGTCCCACGGAGAGTGAGCAAATGATTGAGCTCCTACGGCGCTTGAAGACCCGCTATGGAATTTTGCTCGTCGAGCATGACATGCAAGCTGTGTTTTCATTGGCCGATCGCATCTCTGTCTTGGTCAATGGGGCGGTCATTGCAAGCGGCACGGTGGAGCAGATCAAGAACGATCCTTTGGTCAAATCGGCCTACCTAGGAGATGAACTTGAAGCCCATTGAGTCACTCCTGAGCGTCAAGAACTTGTCTGCAGGTTACGCAGGCTCTCAGGTCTTGTTTGATGTATCGATGAGCATTGCTCAAGGAGAAGTCGTGGCTCTCTTGGGTCGAAATGGCATGGGGAAATCAACCTTCATTCGGTCCTTGTTTGGGTTGACGACTTACATGGGTGGCACGATCCATCTAGGTGGTCAATCAATTGCAGCGCAAGCCTCCTTCAAAGTGGCCAGAGCAGGCTTGGGTTGGGTGCCAGAGGGGCGACAAATTTTTTCTAACTTAACGGTTGAAGAAAATTTGATGGCCAGCTTTAAAAAGACCTCCCAGATCAACCGTGTTTGGCGCTTGAATGATATTTACGAACTCTTTCCAAGGCTTGCCGAGCGCAAAACACACTTTGGCAACCAACTCTCTGGGGGTGAGCAACAAATGTTGGCCATCGGACGAGCTTTGTTGACACAGCCCTCACTGCTTGTTTTGGATGAGGCCACCGAAGGGCTTGCGCCCTTGATCAGAAGAGAGATTTGGAACACCTTGCTTCAATTGAAGGGCACCGAACTGGCCGTTTTGATCGTTGACCGAGATCTCAAATCATTGAGCAAATTGGCCGATACCTTTCTGGTCTTGGAAAAAGGTCGAATTGTCCACCAAGGTTTGGGCGAAGAGTTGTACACGGACAAAGAGAGGATTGAACGCTACCTCAGCGTTTAGGCAAGCGCGATGCGCCAAGAGCCTGATACTCTTTTTTCAAAGCACACAGCTCCTTGGCCCCAAGCTTCATCAAAGGCTTTCAGGGGTTCCTGAGTGGTGCGGTGGGTTGATGTACGCGGCGGATTAAAAAGTTACTTTCAGGCTCTCCCTGTCTCAGTCTTTTGACCAAGTCATCGGGATCAAATTCCACACCGATGGGGTTTTGGGCAAATCCTGGACCCATCATGAACTCATTGGCTTCTTCGTTGGTTTTGTAAACATCGACTTGGAACTCCATTCGGTTGCCATCTGGGTCGCCGTAATACAAAGAAATGGTGATGCCGTGGTGCAAGCACCAGTAGGGCATGATGCCAAGCCCCTTTAAGTGATCATAGTTTTCGGCCAAATCGATCAAAGAATCGTAGGTGTAGGCCACATGATCCGTTCCTACCCTGTCTTGCCGAGTTTTGTTGCCCTCGGGTTCAAAGACCGAGAGATTCAAGAATGCCACGCGGTGGTGTTCTTCGTCATAGGTGATGAACGCAATGGCGGGGTTGTGATGCTGAACTTTCGCGCCCAAGACGTCTTGGTACCATTTGATCATGGACTCAAATTGGTGAGTTCTGTAGACGATATGAGCAAATTTATTGGGGCTCTTTCTCATGGCACAAATGTCCTTTTTGTTTGATCAGCGGTGCACCATCATCTTTCATTCATTGTCCAACCGAAAGGGGGTAAATACTGAGGCTCCAGCATCTGGCCAAGGACTGGAATACAAGCCTTAGTACTGATATGTATTTTGGTTTTTTCATCAATCGGTCATGCTAAACACCTATATTGAACCCAGTGATCTTTTTTGATCAATTCATTTGTGTGTTTTTTGTGTTTGTTCATCCACCTAGGAGTTAAAAATGTCAGAAATAACCAATGTCAATGTATCCGAAGAGGTTCTCGAAGATTTTGAAGATATTTATGAAAGTCCTAGCGACTGTCACCGTGCCGCAGCCTACCATTTCAGGCAAGCTGCCAAGCAACAAGATCTGGCTGCACAAGCCTGTGACAATGCCAACCAAGATGAGGCCGATTTACATGCCTTTAACGCCTATCGTCACCAATTGAATGCCATCCAATATGCAGAAATGGCTGTCATGGATGTCCAAGGTGAGGATGAGACTGAGGAGGAGTGATCAATTCTTGGGGTTCTCTTGAACCCCAGTTTTGATGG